>QCFP01000012.1 GCA_003280185.1 Prochlorococcus sp. AG-363-L02 | reverse complement strand
GGTAGCAGGATTAGACCTTGGCGTCCTACCTATAGGAGATTGATCTATAACAATTACTTTATCAATTGATTTAATTCCTGTTAACTTACCAAGTCCTTTAGGAAATGGAACTTTTAATCCCAAACTATGATTTAAGGAAGGATGTAACAATTCATTGATAAGGGTTGATTTTCCGCTTCCACTTACACCTGTTATAGCAACAAGCTTTCCAAGCGGAAAATCAACTGTAATATTTTTAAGATTATTTAAATCACAATCAATTAGGGAAATTTTTCTATTTCCAGTCTCACGCCTCTCAGAAGGAGTAGGAATATATAGTCTTCCACTTAAATAATCAGAAGTCAACGAATTCTTGGCCTTTAATAAATCATCCAAAGTTCCCTTTGCAACTATTTCTCCGCCATGAACTCCAGCACCTGGTCCTATGTCAACCAAATAATCAGCTGCACGAATTGTTTCTTCATCATGCTCAACTACTATTAAAGTGTTTCCAAGATCTCTGAGACGTTTTAAAGTAGACAAAAGACGATCATTATCGCGTTGATGTAAACCAATACTGGGCTCATCTAAAACATAAAGCACACCTGTAAGGCCCGAACCAATTTGAGTTGCTAAACGAATTCTTTGTGCTTCACCACCAGATAGTGTCATTGCTGGCCTATCCAATGTTAAATAATCCAAGCCAACATCAAGCAGAAAGTTAAGCCTCATAGAAATTTCCTTCAAAACTAATTCTCCTATCTTCATTTGTCGACTATTTAAAAGCGGTTTAGTTCTTTTTGACTTACCAACTCCCATTAAGGTTTGGAACTTTTGCAAAGTCTCAGCTACGCTAACTTCAGTAAGTTCAGTAATAGTAAAAGGACCAATTTTTACAGCTAACGCCTCAGGTCGCAACCTTTTACCTTTACAACTTTCACAAGGTACTAATTCTAAATATTTTTCTAACTTTTGTTTTGCAGACTCCCCAGCAGAGTCCATTAACTGTCTCTCAAGAATAGGCAATATACCCTCAAAGGGTTTTGCATAGCCCCCTCCTTGAGCATATCTACTATCTGCCTGAATTAAAATAGGTTTAGTAGTTCCATTTAATAAAATATCTTGCTGATCTGCCGTTAATTGATTCCATGGTGTTTTTATTTCAAAGCCAAATGCCTCCCCAACAGAATACAAAAGAGAAAAATAATATGAATTATCTTTCTCACTCCAAGGCGCAACTGCCGCATAAACTGGTAAGGCAGTGTCAGGCACAACTCTTTGTTTTGTAAATTTACGCAAATGACCCAGACCATGACAATCAGGACATGCGCCATATGGACTGTTAAATGAAAACATCCTAGGCGACAATTCTTCCATAACTGCACCATGTACTGGACAGGCATAATTCTCGGAAAACAATCGTTCTCGATCTAAACCTAAAGGAATTTTCTCATTAGCTTTTGGAACAATTTCTACCAATGCCAAACCTTCTCCACGTTTCAACGCCGTAGATAAAGAATCCGTTAATCTTTCTTGAATATCTTCCCTAGCAATTAACCTATCAACAACAACCTCAATTGTATGAGAATGATTCTTATCAAGTTCAATGTTATCCCCTAAATCTCTTACTTCATTGTTAATGCGAACACGGGCAAATCCCTCAGATGCCAATCCACTAATTAATTTTGCATGTGTTCCTTTTTTACCCCTTACCACTGGTGCCAGCACTTGATATCTAGTCCCATTGGGTAAGGTCATAATTTGATCGACCATCTCATCAATCGTTTGTGGACGAATAGATCGATCGCATTTTGGACAATGTGGTTCACCAGCTCGTCCAAATAAAAGCCTTAGATAATCTTGTATCTCTGTAACTGTTCCAACGGTTGAACGAGGATTATGACTAGTTGATTTTTGATCAATTGATATTGCCGGAGACAAACCCTCTATGGAGTCAACATCAGGCTTATCAACCTGCCCTAAAAACTGTCTTGCATATGTTGAAAGACTTTCAACATAACGTCGTTGACCCTCAGCAAAAATAGTATCAAAGGCAAGCGAGCTCTTCCCACTGCCACTAACTCCAGTAAAAACAACCAACTTATTACGAGGAAGAGCAAGGTCCACACTCTTCAAATTGTGTTGCCGAGCTCCTCTCACAGTAATGAGATCAGAACTCGAGGTATCGCCTTTAGTCCCAGAAAGAGTAACTGCCTTTTTAAGACTTCCGTCAGAGCCTGACCCCATAGAGCAAAATTATTAAGCCAATAATTCTACGAGGAACTTGAGGTTTTAAGCAGCTTCTTTAGAAAGCAAACTAGATGCGTAAAGCCTTGAATGAGCAAAATCACCACCAGCTAGCTCTGCAAGCTCCTTTTCGCGATCTTCAATACGTTCCAGAGAAGAAACCTCAACATTCGTAAAACCACCCTCAACAAATTTACTGACTCGCAAATGATTATCTGCTTTTGCTGCAACTAATGGCTGATGAGTAACACAAAAAACCTGATTATTGAAAGATAATTCCTTAAGCAATACTGCTATGGCTGTACTCACTTTGCCACTAACGCCTGAATCAATCTCGTCAAAAATAAGTGTACTAGAACCTGCTCTACTAGCTAATGTCGTTTTTAACGCTAATAAAAAGCGGGACATTTCACCACCAGAAGCAATGCGTATTAAAGGGGCAAGGGGCTGATCAGGATTAGAAGAAAAAAGGAAAAGAACAGAGTCCACACCATGTTCTGTTGGTTTTTCAGAATTTAATTCAACCTTAAAGCGAACATTAGGTAATCCCATTGATTTTAGATATTGAAGAAGTTGATTTTGCAGTTTTAATGCAGCCTTATGCCTCAACTCAGAAAGTTTTGTATTATTCTGATCGCGAAATTCACGAAAACTTTGCTCTTCTTCTGCCAATCGAGAACATATAACTTGAGGTTGATCTGAATTTATCAACTCTCGCAAGCGATCTCTTTCTGATATTAAATCAGACAAGTCACAATTACTTATACGCTTTAAGTGCTTTAAATATGAAATTCTATCTTGGATCTCATCTAATTTTTGAGGATCAGAATCTAAATTACTTGCATAATGTTGTAATGACTGTGAAAGGGAGTCTAAACGAGTAAATACATCCAGCATGCTTTCTAAATAGGTTGAGAGGCTAGAGTCTAGTTGTGTCAATATATTGATTTCATTCAAACAATTATTTAAAAGTTCTAGGACAGTCGGTAAATCACTATTTGATTCATAAAGAATAGAAGAAAGAATAGATAGACCTTCCTGTATGCGAACTGTATGAGCTAATCTATCTTGTTGATTTAAAAGTTTAACATCCTCTTCTGGGTCAAGTAGTTGAGCTGCTTCTAATTTTGACAAAAAGGCTTTCTGCTCTGAAATTTGACTTTCTAAATTGATAAAATCATTCTGAGCTGCCTGTAAAGAAGAAAAAGCTTTCTTCCACTTATAATAAGCTTCTTTTACAGCAATTTTTGAATCTTCTAAAATCGAACCACCTAAACAATCTAAACAATCTCTTTGATGGCCTGATTTAGATAATTCTTGGACTTGGCCTTGTCCCGTCAAATCAATCAAGCTAGGACGGATAGATAATATTTGATCCTTACTTACTGCTACTCCATTAATTCTAAAACGACTAATTATCCTATCCTGCCTGCGAATCAAAACTCTACTAACCAATAATTCATTGTCGTCTGCATCAAAATCATGGTTTGTAAAGGAGTCCATATCAATACAATCAGCTGTAAAAGAAGCTTCAATATGTCCTCGCTCGCATCCTGTACGCAATAACCCAGACAAGCTGGGGCCAGAAAGACCTCCCAAAAGTGCATCCAGAGCATCTAATAAGATAGATTTGCCAGCACCGGTTTCACCTGTCAAAACAGTAAAACCTTGCTTAAAAGTCAGATCAAGGCTTTGAATAAGAGCAATGTTGGATAATCGAAGACCTGTTAGCAAATTTCCTTCTCGTTACCAACTGACGGTAGCGACTATCACGCTGCTTTAAAAGGGGTTAGAAATGGAACAAAAAAAAATGCGAGAGGAGCTAGAAGACTTCATAGAGGCTTCGGGATTGTTGGAATATGACTATGCGTCAATTGAGAGAATATACAGGGGAAGTCCGATGCGACTTATAAATAGACTTTTAGAAACGCTGGTACCAATAGGACTATTTATAATTGGAATTGGAATAGACAAAATTCTGGGACTACTTAATAATGAAGAAAGGACAAAGGAAAGAGCAAAGGAATGTGCGCAACTATTTGTTAGCTTGGGGCCTGCATTTATTAAAGCTGGACAAGCATTGTCAACAAGGCCAGATATTATCCCAACAGTATTATTAGATGAACTTGCGCAACTCCAGGATCAATTACCTGGATTTGATAGCAAACTTGCAATGGCTTGCATAGAGGAAGATCTCAAAAAACCCATAGAAGAAATATTTAAAGAGATTGAGATAAATCCAATTTCGGCCGCATCGTTGGGTCAAGTGCATAAAGGGATTTTATTGAATGGAGAAAGTGTTGCTGTAAAAGTTCAAAGGCCTGGATTAAGAGAACAAATTACATTGGATTTATATATCGTCAGAAATATTGCAGTTTGGATAAATAAAAACGTGAAGCTAGTGCGTAGTGATGTAGTTGGCTTAATAGATGAACTTGGAAAAAGAGTTTTTGAGGAAATGGATTATTTAAATGAGGCAGATAATGCTAGAAAATTCAGAGAATTACACTCTAAGAATGAAAAAATTTGCATTCCAAAAATATACAAAGATGAAACTAGTAGAAGAGTGTTAACCATGGAATGGATTGAAGGTGTAAAATTAACGAATATAAATGCAGTTAAAAAACTAGGAATAGATCCCAATGAAATGATAGAAATTGGAGTAAATTGTAGTTTACAACAACTACTAGAACATGGTTTTTTTCATGCAGATCCGCATCCTGGAAACCTATTAGCCTTAAACGATGGGCGTATTTGTTATCTTGATTTTGGTATGATGAGTGAAATAACTAGAGAATCAAGAACAGGTCTTATACAAGCAGTAGTTCATTTAGTCAATAAAAACTTTAAAAAGTTGTCTCAGGATTTTGTGACATTGGGATTTTTAAGTAAAGAGGTAAATTTAGAACCGATTGTCCCTGCCTTTGAAAGTGTATTTGATGAAGCAATCGAAAAAGGTGTTGCAAAATTAGATTTTAAAGCAGTGACTGATGAAATGTCAGGTGTTATGTATAAGTTTCCTTTTCGTGTTCCCCCTTACTATGCGCTTATAATAAGATCTTTAATTACTTTAGAAGGAATAGCATTAAGTGTAGATCCTGAATTTAAGATACTTGGTGCTGCATATCCTTACTTTGCCAAAAGACTAATAGAAGATCCAGACCCATCATTAAGAAAAAGTTTAAAAGACATGGTCTACGATCATGGCAAGTTTAATTGGAAAAGATTGGAAGAATTGATTGAAATTACAAATAGTCAAGTCTCAATTGATATTGAATTAATTTTAGATCAATTAATAAATCTTCTGTTCTCGGAAAAAGGTGGATTACTTCGTGATCAACTGGTTGATAATATGGTAATAAAACTAGACGATGTTAGCTGGAGAATTGTAAGAAAAGCAAAAAGATTTCTACTAAGCCCTATAGAAGTTATAAAAAAGAGAAAAGAATGGAATATAAAAAACAGAATTTTGCTAGAATTAGAACCTATACGTGAATTAAGAGCTGTGTTAAAGACTATACCAGGGTTTAGAACACAACTTCTATTAGCACGAATTCCTAGAATACTTAGTGAACCTGACACAAGAAAAATGAGCATCGGAATTATGAAAGGTCTAACCGAAAAAGGATTGGTTAGAGTTATCAAAAGAACTGCTAAAACAAGTTCTTAAAAAGAATATGAAAATCAAGAAAAGAAATTTTTTAATTCCTATCCTTTTGATGGGATTGGAATTCAATAACATTAAACCTGCAAACTCTGCGAATTATATTGCATTTGTTAGTGGCGGCTTTCGCCGATCAGTATCAATAGAAAGTATTGAAGAACTTGCGCAAACTGGAGAGGCAAAAGGTATTTTGAAAGATTTACTAAAATTTGGTTCTCAAGATCCAAAAGAAATTTCAAAGTTGTTGAACCAAGAAGTTGAATTACCTCTAGTACTCACAAGTCGTCTAATTAATAGTAAAATAGGTGAAGCTATTATTGGAAGAGTAGCAAAAGTAATCCATCCAATAAAAGTTGAGGATCCCAAAATTGCAATACCGGCTATTAGGGCTGGAATTGTGTTAGGAATAGCAAAAAGGGGAGATTCGTTAACTGCTGTCGATTTTATAAAAGCATATCCAACACAAACGATGGCTATAAGTATACCCGAATTACTAAAAGTCATAGATAAGGTAAACTCAGTAAGTGGACTGATAAAATTTTTCTCTAGTTCACCACTAGAAAAACTTTAAATGGGGTAAGCACAAAGTGAGTATTATCAACAAAATCCAAAAAAAAATAAACGGAACACAACAAAATGAATGGGCGGGTTTAATAAACGCCTATAAAAAATATTTACCTATAAATTCTAAAACTCCTATTATCACACTAAAAGAAGGAAATACGCCTCTAATACGAGCTAGTAAATTAGAGAAAATAATTGGTAGAAATATTCAAATTTTTCTTAAATATGATGGACTAAACCCAACAGGATCCTTCAAAGATAGAGGAATGACTATGGCGATTAGTAAGGCAAAAGAAGAAGGTTCAAAAGCAGTTGTTTGTGCAAGTACAGGAAATACCTCAGCATCTGCTGCAGCCTATGCTAGAAGAGCAGGACTAAAAGCATATGTTGTAATTCCAGATGGATATGTTGCGCAAGGAAAACTAGCGCAAGCATTAGTTTATGGTGCTGAAGTACTAGCAATAAAAGGAAATTTTGATAAAGCACTTGAGATTGTTCAATCTATTGCAAATGACTATCCAATAACACTTGTAAATTCTGTGAATCCTTATAGGTTACAAGGTCAAAAAACAGCTGCCTTTGAAATTATAGAAGAATTAGGCGATGCCCCTGATTGGTTATGTATTCCTGTTGGAAATGGAGGTAATATTTCAGCATATTGGATGGGATTTAATGAATTTTACAATAAGAAAAAAGCAAAAACACTGCCAAAAATGATGGGTTATCAAGCTTTTGGATCTGCTCCACTTGTCTTTGATAAAATTTTTGAATCTCCAGAAACAATTGCAACAGCTATAAGAATTGGAAACCCTGTCAATTGGGAAAAAGCAGTTAAAGCAAAACAAGAAAGTTGCGGAAATTTTGAAGCAGTAACAGAAACAGAAATTATTGAAGCATATAAATTAATTGGGCATGAAGGAATCTTTTGTGAACCTGCTAGTGCTTCATCTGTTGCAGGTTTACTTAAAAATCAAAAAGAATTACCTAATAATTCAAAAGTTGTTTGTGTACTAACTGGTAATGGATTAAAGGATCCGGATTGTGCGATTAAAAACAATGACGCTATATTTCACAGCAATCTCAATCCGGACATAAGTCAAATTTCAAAGATAATGAGCCTTTAACAAAACAAAACAGACAATTGTAAATCCGGCAAGGGAAAACCTCGAAAATCCTATTTATTACCTGTGGGAAAAGGCAGAAAAACCATTGCCAGTTTTCCACAAGACAAAAAACCCTAAGGAAAAGGTGGGTTTTTTCAACATCTTAAAATTTTATTCCACATGCTGGTGGGAAATTTTTTTGTTTGTTATCAAGGTTTTTGAGGTGTTTTCCACTTGTTCCACAGCAACTACTACTACGGATTAATTATTCTTAGAAAAAAAAAGAAAGAAAAGTAGATATTCGAAGTTCTTGGATTAATTTTGGATTTATGGGATTCCTTTATCTGGTTTTACTGGTTACGTTAGTGGAATGAAATTCATTTGTTCCCAGATTGAATTGAATTCAGCCCTGCAATTAGTCAGTAGGGCTGTATCGTCACGCCCAACACACCCTGTTTTAGCTAACGTACTGCTAACAGCTGATGAAGGAACGAGCCGTTTAAGTTTAACTGGCTTTGATTTGAATCTAGGAATTCAAACCTCAATACCTGCTTCTGTAAATCAAAGTGGAGCAATAACTTTACCTGCTCGTTTATTCAGTGAAATTGTTTCAAAGCTTTCAGCTGAGACCCCTATAACTGTTTTTTCAGAGGAAGACTCGCAAAATGTTGAATTGAGTAGTTTAAGCAGTACATACAAAATGAAAGGATTGTCTTCTGATGATTTTCCCGATCTTCCTTTAATTGAAAGTGGTACTTCTTTAAAAGTATCTCCAAACTCTTTAATATATGCTCTTAAAAACACCTTATTTGCTAGTAGTACAGATGAAGCAAAGCAATTGTTAACAGGTGTTCATCTGATTTTTAAAAACGACAATATGGAAACAGCTGCTACTGATGGACATAGATTAGCCATTTCAAAACAGATTGATGTTTTAAAATCTGGATCTAATTTAGATAATTCTAGTCTTGAAGAAGATGGTTCTTTTGCGATTACATTACCTTCTAAATCTTTAAGAGAAGTTGAGAGGTTAATTTCTAGTTGGAGTAATGAAGAACTTGTAAGTATTTTTTGTGATCAAGGTCAAGTTGTATTTTTAGGAAGTGATCAAATACTTACGAGTCGAACCCTTGATGGAATTTATCCAAATTATAAACAATTGGTACCTGATAGTTTTTCTAGAACAATTGATGTAGAACGTCGAACATTAATAGCAGCACTAGAGAGAGTTGCTGTTTTAGCAGACCAATATAATAACGTAATTAAAATAACTACAAATACAGAAACCCAATTATTAAACATAAATGCTGATGCGCAAGATGTCGGTTCTGGAAATGAATCTTTATCTGCTGTCTTAAAAGGTGATTCTCTACAGATCGCATTTAATGTTAGATATCTACTGGATGGCTTAAAGGCTATTGATGCTGAGAGAGTTCTTTTAAGTTGTAATTCATCAACAACCCCTGCTATTCTTTCCAGTCCTGAAGAAATCCAAAAATTTACCTATCTTGTTATGCCAGTTCAAATAAGATCTTGAGTTTTGTCTTTACCTGAAACTATTTTTCTAAGTGATTTGTTTAGGCATAGGGCACGGTGTGATAAAGGGATTGATCACGGCCCAGGGGCTTTTGTATGGATGCATCCTCCCGTTCATAGGATATTAGGTTGGGCCACTAGGCCTTCGTCTTTTAACTCTGAAAGACATGTTTGGAGACTTAATCAAATTTGTGCAATTAGTGATCAACAGGTTTATGTAAAAGGCATACCATCTGTGTCAAATGTTTTTACTCTTGATTTATTACCTTCCCTTTTGGATGCTCACCTTTTAAATAATAATGGACATAAACTTGGATTAATTGTTGATTTTGTATTTAACTCCAAGACAGGCAAGATTCTTTATTATTTGATATCGAGATCGGATCCACGTCTTCCAGGTAGCAGTAGATGGAGACTTTCGTTAGATCGTATTGTCGATCAGCATCCAGGAAGAGTAGAAGTTAATGCTAGAGTTTTAGATGAGCTACCTTTATCAAGATCTAGTATTAAACAAGACTTATTAAGACAAACTAGAAATTTTAGAGAACAATTTAATCAATTTACGTCTTTAGCCTCTGACAAATTAGAAGGCTGGCTAGATGAGTCTCTTTCAGAAGAAAAAAATGATCTGTATCCATCTTCTAATTATAAGGAAGATTTTGATTCTATTTTAGATTGGGATGATAATAATTCAGATTATCTTGGGAAAGATAGAAATGACAATATTTCAGATGGTTCTTACAAGAGAGAAAAATATTCTAATATTGAATCAAATGAGGAAGATCCTTGGGTTTGAATCTTATCCTGTATTTAAAATTATGACTACTCCACCTTTTTCAGAAGACTCTTCTTCACTAGATTATGATTTAGATCTTGCTTTGCAAAAGGAAGGTTTATCCCATTCTGATTTTTATGAAATCAAAAAAAGATTAAATCGACTACCAAACAGAACTGAATTAGGTATGTTTGGTGTTATGTGGTCCGAACATTGTTGTTATAGGAATTCTAAACCTCTTTTATCACAGTTTCCCACTTCCGGACCAAATATTCTTGTAGGACCTGGTGAAAATGCTGGCGTCGTTGATTTAGGTTATGGTCAACGTCTTGCTTTTAAAATTGAAAGTCATAATCATCCTTCTGCTATCGAACCTTTTCAAGGGGCTGCAACAGGTGTAGGTGGTATTTTAAGAGATATTTTTACTATGGGCGCAAGACCTATAGCTATTTTGAATTCTCTTCGTTTTGGTCAATTAAATAATAGTAAAAATATTGGTTTACTCGAAGGAGTAGTTTCTGGAATATCTCATTATGGAAATTGTGTAGGTGTTCCAACTGTTGGAGGAGAGGTTTGTTTTGATAATAGTTATTCTGGTAATCCTTTGGTAAATGCTATGGCATTAGGGTTAATGGAAACAAAAGATATTGTCAAATCCGGAGCCTCAGGTGTTGGATATCCAGTTGTCTATGTAGGTAGCACTACTGGTAGAGATGGAATGGGTGGTGCAAGTTTCGCAAGTGCAGAATTGTCTAATTCATCATTAGACGATAGACCTGCTGTTCAAGTAGGTGATCCCTTTTTGGAAAAAGGTTTAATAGAAGCTTGTTTGGAATCTTTTAAAACAGGTGATGTTGTGGCTGCACAAGATATGGGAGCTGCAGGCTTAACTTGTAGTTGCTCTGAGATGGCAGCAAATGGAAAATTAGGTATAGAAATTAATCTTGATTTAGTACCTTCGAGAGAAGCTGGTATGACAGCATATGAATATCTTTTATCTGAGTCACAGGAAAGGATGCTTTTTATTGTTTATCCAGGTAAAGAACATACTTTAATGGAAAGATTTATGCGTTGGGGTCTACAAGCTGCTGTGGTTGGTCGGGTTTTAGATTCTAATATTGTTAGAGTTATTCACGACAATAAAATTGCTGCTGAACTTCCAGCAAGTGCACTCGCTAATGATACTCCAATTAATGAACATGAATTAATTTCTTCCCCACCTGCAGATATCCTTAATCATTGGAAATGGACTGAGGATTCTATAATTAAACCTACGCTAGATGGTGTTATTCTAAATACTAAACTGAAAGATTGGAATAATATTATTTTAGCATTATTAGATGAACCTAATATTGCATCTAAAGAATGGATTTATGATCAATATGATCATCAAGTTCAATTAAATACCCTTGTAAAACCTGGGGATGCAGATGCAGCTGTCATTCGACTTAGACCACAAAATAAAACCTCTGATGATTTAAATAATAGAGGTATTGCTGCAGTTGTTGATTGTCTTAATCGTTGGGTTTATTTGGACCCTGAAAGAGGTGCTGTTGCTTCGGTTGCGGAAGCCTGTAGAAATGTCTCTTGCGTTGGTGCAAAACCTCTAGCAGTAACCGATAACCTTAACTTCCCTTCCCCTGATACCTCTATTGGCTATTGGCAATTAGCATCTGCCTGTCATGGATTATCAATTGCATGTAAGGCTTTTCAAACTCCTGTTACTGGTGGCAATGTATCACTTTATAATGATACTCGACTTAGCGACGGATCTTTACAGCCGATCCAACCAACACCAGTTGTTGGCTTAGTAGGTCTTGTTGAAGATATTTCACACGTTATTGGTCAATCTTGGGTTGCTCCTGGTGATAACATTTGGTTATTGGGAGTTCCTATTGAAACTTCAGAAATATCTGATGAAAGAATAAGCCTATCTGGTAGTTCATATTTAGAATATATACATAAATTGGTTACAGGACGACCTCCAAAGGTTGATCTTCAACTAGAAATTCTTGTACAAGAATTTCTAGTAAATTGTATACGTAAAAATTTAATTTCATCAGCTCATGACGTTAGTGATGGAGGGATTGCTATTACTCTTGCTGAATGTTCTATTAGCTCTCAACTAGGTATCGAAATTGATATTCCAAAGAGTTATCTTAGGCTTGATCGTATTCTATTTGGTGAGGGTGGTGCCCGAATAATTATTAGTATTTCTGAGAATAATACTTCTAACTGGTTGCAAGCAATAAAAGATTGGACTTCTAGTTACCCAAATGCAATACATCCTCAACTTTTGGGTAGTGTTTCTAAAAGAGATAAATTTACCATTAAATATGATTCTAATGTTTTAATAGATCTTTCTGTTTCTCAAATGAAGCATACTTTTTCTAGTTCTATTTCTAGACGTATTAATGCAGAGTAAAAATTAAATTGTCATTTCTCACTATCCGCATCTTTAAAGAGCTACTATTTGCTCATCATATGAACTAATTGTTTTTAGACATGTGTGGCATCGTTGGTGTTTTTTCAATCGAGTCAGTAAACCAGCAAATCTATGATTCTTTATTGTTGCTACAGCATAGAGGACAAGATTCTACAGGTATTGCCACAATGGATGGTAATACTTTTCATTTACATAAATCAAAGGGTTACGTTAAGGAAGCATATAGAACCAGGCATATGCGTTCTTTGATAGGGAATATTGGTTTAGGACATGTTCGCTACGCTACCAAAGGATCTGCTGATCGGGAAAATGAAGCACAGCCTTTTTATGTAAATGCTCCCTATGGGATAGTTTTAGTTCACAATGGAAATCTTATAAATACTAGGGAATTAGAGATTGATTTATATCACATTGATCGACGCCATACTAATTCTACAAGTGATACTGAAATGTTATTGAATGTTCTTGCGACTGAATTACATGAGAATGTTTCTGGTCGTGAATTAACACCAGATCAAGTTTTTAAATCCGTTACCTCTTTACATAAAAGAGTTAAAGGTTCTTATGCATCGATTGCCTTGATTGCTGGCTATGGAATTTTAGCTTTTAGGGACCCTTTTGGAATTCGTCCCTTAGTTTTAGGAAAGAGATATTCGAAGGTTCTTAAAAAGGAAGAGTGGATGATTGCTAGCGAGTCCTTAGTTCTTGAAAATGGAGACTATCAAATTGTTCGCGATCTTATGCCAGGTGAAGCAATATTTATAGCCTCTAATGGTGAATTGTTTTCAAAACAATGTGCTCCAAATCCAGTGTTATCGCCCTGTTCATTTGAATATGTTTATCTTGCACGTCCAGATTCTGTTATGAATGGGATTTCCGTTTATGAAGCTCGATTAAGGATGGGTGATTATTTAGCTAAAACAATTTCTAACCAAATCTCAAAAGGGGATATTGATGTTGTTATGCCAATCCCTGATTCTTCTCGTCCAGCAGCAATGCAGGTGGCAAGGTCGCTTGGAATTGAATATAGAGAAGGGTTTTTTAAGAATAGATATATTGGTAGAACTTTTATTATGCCAGGTCAATCACAGAGAAAACAATCCGTACGACAAAAACTAAATGCAATGGGAACAGAGTTTAAAGGAAAGAATGTATTAATTGTCGATGATTCTGTTGTTAGAGGTACAACATCAAAAGAAATTGTCCAGATGGCGAAACAATCAGGTGCTAATAAAGTTACCTTTACCTCTGCGGCGCCACCAGTTCGTTACCCTCACGTTTATGGAATCAACATGCCTAGTCGTAATGAGCTTATCGCATATAATCGAACAGAAAAGGAAGTTCAATACGAAATATTAGCTGATCAAGTTGTTTACCAGAAAGTTGATGATTTAAAGAAATCTATTATTCAAGATTCAACTGTTAAGTATTTAGATCTATCTTGTTTCAATGGGAAATATGTGACTGATGGAGTAACGGATGAATATTTAACTTGGGTTGAAGAAACGTATGTTTCTTAAGTTTTTAGTTTAGGTTATAGATAGGCATTAGTCTGTTTATATACTCATTGTCTTTTAGTTTAATTTTATCTAGTTCTTTCAGGTTTTTAATATTTAGATTTTCTTGTTTTATTCTTCCAAATCTGTTTAAATTAGTACCTAATCCAATTATTGATTCTTCCAAACAAAATGTGATAATTCTATCTTTTTCTATTTTTTTGTCTATTAAATAGATTCCCATGCTTCCCATTGCCCCCCGACGATTTTCACGGATACCCTTTGTTTCTAAGCTACAAAGTTTTCCTTGCTTTGTAGCTAAAAATAATTTTTTTGTTGAGTTTTGGGAAATACTTGCTGCACCAACTAATTCTTCATTAGGAAGTAGTTTCATTGTCATTGGCCCTTGTGCTAGCTTACCCATCAGAGGAGTATTATTTGTATTAATCTTTAGTTTTAGAATTCTTCCAATATTACTTACAAGTATTAAATATCCGTTTTCTTCGCAGATAGTAGCAGATTTTAATTTCGTACCTTCTTTTAGCTTTACTAATGTAGATGCTCTTCCTGATAAATCTAAAACTTCTTCAATAGCAATTCTTTTAAACCTTCCGTCGTTATTAAGCAGCCCAAGGCTTATAGATTTTTTTTCAGGTATTTTTAGTATTTCAATTATTTTCTCGCCTTCTAAACCTCCTGGTAAAAAATTATTTAACTTTCCAGGTTGTTGATTCGCAAACTCCCATCGAATTATTGCAACTCTTCCTGTTTCTGTAATTGCAATTAATTTTGGTGATTCATTGATTGGCAGGATTAATTTTCCTGGAACTATCTCTTCAGTAATATTACATTCCTCTTTTAGATCTAATTTATCTAAAACCTTTGTACTTAATATTTTGATTTCATGATTATATTGAATAAGGATCTTATGGTCATTTGGAATCGATTCAAAAGCAAGTTTTCTTAGACTTTCTGTAGTGGGTCTTTGAATAGCAGCTTTCTCAGCTAATATACGATCTCCACCTTCTATTAGTTTAGTTCTTCTTTTATCACCAAATCTTTTCTTTAATAATTTCAATTCCTTTATAAGTGTATTTAATAAATGTTGTCTGTTGTTCAGAAGTTCTTCAAGCCCTTCTTTTTTAATTTTAAGACTATTTAATTCGTCTTTTAAGTTTTGTTGTTCCAAACCCGTTAGCCTTCTTAGAGGCATAGCTAAAACTGCATCTGATTGTTTTTCATTTAAATTTAATCTAACCATTAATTTTGCCTTTGCTGTAACAGCATCTTTAGCTTCTTGAATCATTGATATAACTACTTGCAGATTTTTAATGGCTTCTATTAGACCTTCTATTATTTCAAGTCTATTAATAGTTTTTTGAAGGTTAAATCTTGTACGTTTTATAATAGTAATTTCTCTGTAATTTAGGAATTCAGATAATAACTCCTTTAATGACAATTGTTTTGGTTGTCCATTTACTAGAGTAAGCAAAATTGCCCCAAAGTTATTTTGAAGAGATGTTCTTCTTTGGATTTCTAATAATACTTTTTCTGCATCAGAATCCCTTCTCAGCTCAACCATGATTCGCATACCATCTCTATCACTTTCGTCTCGAATATCTGAAATCCCATTAATTTTACCATCGTTTACCATGTCAGCTAATTTTTCAATCCAACCCGACTTGCTTAATTGATAAGGCAACTCTGTAATGATTATTGCGTTTCTTTTGTGCTTTCCTTTACCGGGATGAACTTCTTCAATATGTGCAATTCCCCTCATGGGAATACTTCCTCTCCCTTTTAGATAAGTTTCCCGAAGTCCACTTCCCATTAGAACTTCCCCTCCAGTTGGGAAATCGGGACCTGGAATAATTTCTAATAACTTTTCATCTTTTATTTCTGGTTTTTTAATTAATGCGATCAACCCGTCAACAAGTTCATTCAGATTATGTGGCGGTATAGAAGTTGCCATACCTACAGCAATTCCTGAACATCCGTTTAACAATAGAAATGGAAGTTGTGCTGGAAGTACGGTTGGCTCTTGTTGTGAACCATCAAAATTTGGGGAAAAATTTACTGTCTCTTCACCAATTTCTGAAAGCAAACCTTCATATGCAATTCCCGCAAGTCTTGTCTCTGTATATCTCATTGCAGCTGGAGGATCATCATCCACAGAACCAAAGTTTCCATGTCCATCAAGAATTGGATATCGGCTTGAAAAATCTTGAACTAAACGAACAAGTGCGTCATATACCGCTTGATCTCCATGGGGATGGTATTTCCCAAGTACATCTCCAACGACACGAGCACATTTTCTATAGGGTCTATCTGGTGTAAGACCAAGCTCGTGCATTGCAAATAGGATTCGTCTTTGAACTGGTTTCAGTCCATCACGAACATCTGGCAACGCTCTTCCAACGATTACGCTCATTGCGTATTCGAGATATGAGCGTTGCATCTCTTGATGCAACGAGATTGGTTTTAGGCGTTCCTCAGCCATTTAGCTAGGGGACTGTTGCAACCACGCAATGTTTAGCCTACATATTTTTGCTCGTCTTACCAGTACTTTTTGATTATGGTTCGGAATTGGCTCGGGCTCTTTCTACGTTTGCCTGCAGTTCAGGTAAAGAGAGAAGTGTTTGAGTGGCTGCTCTTAACCTTTTCCCCCATAGTTGTTTTTCTTGGTATTTAGTTGAGACATAGTTTGGATTTTTAGATAATGCTTCTTTTGCAAGTTTGAGTGCCTCTTCGTTATTGTTTTCTGTTTGATAAATGCCAGCTGCAAGAGCTAGCATTGGTTCAGCATTTGCATTGATTTGAATAACTTCTCGCCAAGTTTTTATTGATGTTTTAATGTCTCCAATTTCAAAGAGTACTAGTGCTTTATTATTTAAAGCTTCCCAAAATGTAGGTTTTAATTTGGTAGCCTTCTCAAAGGCTAATAATGCAGATCTAAATTTTAATTGCATTATCTTTGCATTTCCTAAATGGAAATAAGCCCCTGCATTTTCAGGTTCTAACTTTAAGCCTCTGTTTAATAGCTCAATAGCTTTATTTGTGTTTTTTTCTTGTAACTCTATAGATGCCTCTGCAAACCACAGACTTCCTTTTTTAGGATTTATTGATTTTGCTTTTTTTAGAGATGCCTTTGCTTTTTCAAGTTTATTGCCTCTTAATTGTGCTTCTGCAAGGATAGCCCAAAGTTTATCATCAGTTTTGTCAAGTCTTACTGATAATTCTGCCAATCGTTCAGCTTCTTTAGCTTGTCCCAATTGTAATAATTGTGCTGCTGTACGTCCAATACTTAGACTTGTAGCTCGAAGACTATTTTTGTTTGGCTGATATAAATAAGGAACAAAGGCTTTAGAAGGTTTTGCTAACAAGCCTGCAGATAAACTCAAAACGGCCACTAGCAACCAATGACTTCCTTTTGATATGCGAGGATTGGTGTGTTTCATTCTACTTTTCTTTCCCTTTAAGACTACTAGAAATACTATTTTTTGTCGCTAAAGCATTTCTTCGCCACATCCAAGGCTTAATTCTTTTTAATGCTGACCCTTTTAATTTTTTTTGCCAAGTTTTTTCATCCCATGATAAGGCTTGATTATAGGTTAACTTCATTATCCACTCTCTTGGGGTTATATCAGGATCATTGCTTTCTTCAGTTGAGGACTTATTCCAGGGACATATTTCTTGACATATATCGCAGCCTGCTACCCATTTTCCTATTTCAGAAGAAATTTTTATAGGTAGATTCTCCTGACGATTTTCGATCGTATGATAGGCAATGCATTTTCTTGAGTCGACAACAAATGGTTCATGGATGGCATTTGTTGGGCATGCTTTGATGCATTCTTCACAAGTTCCGCAAAGAGGTTTTGATGGCTTGTCCGCAGTGAGTTTTTCTGTACATAGCAAATGGCCTATTACCATCCATGAACCGTTTTTTTGATTAATCAGGTTGCTGTGTTTGCCGATCCATCCAATTCCAGCTTCTTCTGCCCATGCTTTTTCAAGTAAGGGTGAGGTGTCTACACATATTTTAAATTGACAATTCGGACGTTGTATTTTCAACCATTTGCTAATTACCTTTAATCTATTTTTTAAGATTTTGTGATAATCCTCTCCCCAGGCATATCTTGCAATTAGTAGGCTTTCGGAATGTTGTTTTTCCTTTACATAGTAATTGAGCCCTACACTTAAGATGCTTTTTGCATTAATCAACAATTCATTTATTTTTTTTCTAGTACTGGTTTCCATCCATTTCATTTCTGCGTGATTCCCTGCTGCCAGCCATCTTTCTAAAGCTTGGTTTCGTAGTTTTAACCGATTGCTGCCTGGAATTTTTGCGATTCCAATTGGATTAAATCCTTGTTTTCTAGCCACTTCTTTAAGGGCTTTGGTGAGTTCGGATTGGCTTTCTATGATTTTCATTATGAGAAACTTAGAATCAATTGCTTTTAAACATTTTTGTTGTGCTTTTAAAAGATAATTTTTCGTTTTTTTTCATAGAAGGTTCCTGTTTTGCTGATTAGGAATCACTTTGTCCCTCCTCCTCTTGTTGCAGATTAGTGTTTTTGTGTCTTTTGCCTTGGTTTCGGAAAGAAGACTTCAGGAATTGTTTTTGAACACTTAATTACCAAACCATCAATAGGATTTGTTGGTTTTATGCTGATGGCTTTTAGTATGCGTCTAGAGGCTTCGGTCTCTTTTCAGAAAAGGATGGGATGGGTGATTGCTCCCTTTTCAAGTTGTTTTGCCTTCTTGTTGTTTATTGCAACTTTTTTTGATGTTTATGCAAATCTAAGTTTTTAGAAGAATCGGGATAAATTGCTTTGACATAGGAAAAATCAGTTATCAATGATGCATGAACATCTAAAAGACCCTAATATTTTAGGAGCATTCTCACTGCAGTTTGTTCAGTGAGGTCAGATTTCTGCTGAGGAAAGAGAGGCTGAGAAGCAAGCTGTGGCAATGGATTTTGTAGATAGCCAATTGGATCAGATGATTGTTAAAATTAGACTTGACGAAAAACAGCGCAAACTTGCGATAAAGCAAAGGCTTTCTGCAAGTACTTTGAGAGGAGTGGTTTTGGTTGTCTCATTTGTGTTAATTGCTTTGTCAGCATTTGCCTGACATCTCACAAAATGATCTTTCTCGTTATATTTAGTTAGATTAACCTTATTATGTGAAAGGAATTTGATGCTCCTTGGTCGAATCAAACCCCAGACCTGATCTTCCTCTAGCCGCAAGGCTTCAGCAGGATCTTAAAAATGATCTCATAGCTGGATTGTTAGTGGTGATTCCATTGGCAACAACTATCTGGCTATCGACTGTTGTGAGTAGATTTGTTCTTGCTTTTTTGACTTCTGTTCCTAAGCAATTAAATCCTTTTATTACTCTCAATCCACTTTTGCAAGATTTGATCAACCTTGCATTGGGTTTGACTGTGCCTTTGTTGGGCATTCTTTTAATTGGTTTAATGGCAAGAAATATTGTTGGGCGATGGTTACTTGAGTTTGGGGAAGGTACTTTGTCTCGTATTCCTCTTGCAGGTTCTGTTTATAAAACTCTAAAACAATTATTAGAGACTTTCTTACGTGACAACTCAAAGAGGTTTCGACGTGTAGTGCTTGTTGAATATCCAAGAGAGGGCCTTTTTAGTGTTGGTTTTGTTACAGGTTTAGTTGGTCCTTCATTGCAGCCTGAATTAGATCAACCTTTGCTTAGTGTCTTTATTCCGACAGCACCAAACCCAACAACCGGTTGGTACACGCTTGTTCCAGAATCTTCTGTTAAAGATTTAAATATTTCCGTTGAAGATGCTTTTAGAACGATAATTTCCGCAGGTATTGTTAATCCTGATGAAAGGGAAGTTCCTGTTAATCGTAGTTTTTCTAGTTTGTTCTCTCAGTTAAGAGCTCGAACGACTCCTTCCTCAACATCATCTCAGGCTTGAGGTAATATTTTTCTTTTTCTCTTGATCTATGATGCAATCTAGGTCCTTTTCTAGAGAGTTGTCCCTATTGGTTTTAGGACAAATTTCTGAAAGTAGTATTGTCTTAGACGATCATGCTTCTTTGGATCTTTTGATTCAGAAGTCCATAGAAACTCTTAAACAGCATTGGCGCGAGGTGCTTGATAATTGTGCAATTCAGTTGGAGACAGCACAGCAAAACCTAGTTCAGGCTGATCCTTTAGAATCTTCATCTATTTCTATTGATGAAACTAGAAAATGTTTAGATAATTGTCTAATGGAAGCTGAGAAGTTGTTAAATGGCTTATCTGCAAGTGTTGAAATACCACAACTATTGGTTTTATCAGATCAAGATGAAATTCGTAAGGGTGCTATTCATCGTATAAATTTAGTCCTGCAAAATCGAAATAATATTGATCAACGCTTGGATCAGATTATGGAAGGCTGGCGTTTAAAAAGATTGCCACGAATTGATAGAGATATCCTTCGACTTGCTTGTGTTGATTTAATGATTTTAAAAACTCCTGAGGCTGTTTCTTGTAATGAGGCTGTTGAACTTGCAAATAGATATAGTGATGATCAGGGTCGTAGAATGATTAATGGAATTTTACGAAAATTCCAAGATTCTGTTTTGTCTAAAGGCATCAAATGAACAATAATCAAGATTCTGATTTTTCTCTTAAAATAGATTCAGGAGCTGGTCATGTTAGCTCTCCTTTAAATAGTTCAGAAGAAGAAGATTCTATTGAGTGGGCGCGTAAAGCATATGCAGCATTAAAGGCAAAACAAGAAGCACAAAAAGTAGAAAATTTGCAAGTCGAAGAGAAGAACCTTTATCATCAGTCTAATTTAATAAATACTGAGAATGTAGACAAGAATAAAAACATCAAAGAACCAGATACTACTGATTTAAATTCACAAACTATTTCTGGTGTTTCTAATTTAGATGCAGATTTTAGTCCTGATAATTTATCTTTAAAAGGTATTAAAGATGATGCTTCAATTGAAGAAGGTGTGGAGTTGGGAGAATTTGATGAAACTTTTACTTGGTCAGCAGAAGTCTTGGCTGCACAGGGACGTGATGCAAGTCAAGTCTCATTGGAAGAAGTTGATT
Source organism: Prochlorococcus sp. AG-363-L02 (assembly GCA_003280185.1). Next base: position 2,630 of record QCFP01000012.1, on the reverse strand, counting down.
GGTTAGGCCGTTTAAGAAGAGGACTTGAAAGTACTCGTCAAAGTTTTGTCACTGGGTTATTAGAAAACTTGGGAGATGACCCGCTCACTCCTGAGGTTCTCGATGATTTGGAAACATTGCTTTTGCGTTCTGATGCTGGGGTATCAGCTACAGATCAAGTTTTGGATGCGTTGCGTTTCAAAATGAATCAAGAGGTTGTTGAACCAGAAGCAGGATTGCGATTTCTTAAGCAGCAACTTTGTAATTTGATTGAAGCTCCTATTAAAGCGACTGGTAAAAATATTCTTTCTCCAGTAAGAGGTCGTCTAAATATTTGGTTGTTTGTTGGAGTAAATGGTGTTGGAAAAACAACAACACTTGGAAAAATCGCTAATTTGTCAGTTCGAAGTGGTTTTTCTACTTTGATTGCAGCAGCTGATACATTTCGCGCAGCAGCAGTTGAGCAAGTCAAAGTATGGGGAGAACGTAGCGGTGTTCCAGTTATCGCAAATGCTTCAGCCAATGCGGATCCCGCAGCTGTCGTTTTTGATGCAATTGGTGCTGCGAAATCCAAGAATGCTGATCTTTTGTTAGTTGATACAGCCGGACGTCTTCAGACAAAGAATAATTTGATGGAGGAACTCAAGAAGGTGCGTCGCATAATTGACAGATTGGAGCCCGATGCTTGTGTTGAGTCGTTATTGGTATTGGACGCTAGTCAGGGACAAAATGGTTTAAGACAGGCTATGGCTTTTAGCAAGGCTGCCGGATTAACTGGTGTTGTTATTACAAAATTAGATGGCACTTCCAGAGGGGGTGTTGCTTTGGCGGTTTCTTCTGAAGCGAATCTGCCAATTCGATTTGTAGGTGCTGGCGAGGGTCTGCGTGATTTGCGACCTTTTAATAGCTTTGAATTTGTTGAAGCTTTACTAGCTAAACGATGATTTACTAGTTTCTTTATGTTGGTTTTGCTACGTTTCAAATCCTCTTCAAGTTTTGGTGGTGAATAGAAAAGCACCACAGCGACATTCAATACCTTCGGTTCGGAGTACATCTGAGTCTCTGACAGTATCGTCTGCGGTTCGTGCTTTGTTGGATAGTTTGTCCAGAGAGCAGCGCTCTAATCAGGATTTGTTGTCTTCTTTAGGGTTTGCTATTAGAAGTTTTACCAACTTGCATTCTTTTCTTGAGTTGGTACCAGTTTTTACATCTCGTTTAGTTGGTGTAGACGGGTCTTTATTGGTCCCGTTTCAGGAAAATGGAAGTATTTGGCGAGAACATTTACAGGTTGTACCAATTGCTGATTCTCAGGAATTGTTAAGGCAATTGGCATCTTTTAAGCCAGGAACACAAGAAGGTTTTGGACGAGATGGTAATCAAATCTTAGAGATGGATCGATTGGTCCAGCGTCATATGGCTGGTGTGGGCATTTTTGCTACATCAATAGTTTCTCGTGGTCGAGAAAGGGGGCGCCTATATGTTTTTGATCCTCGCGGATCTCTTGTTTGGAGTGAGGCACATAGAAGAAATGTTCAGTTGGTTGCTGATTTGACTGGTGTTGCCATTGAAAATGATTGCAGTCTTCAATTGGTTCGTAGGCATGAGAGTGTTGATCGGCAATTAACTATTGGAGCTGAGATTCAGGCTCAGCTTTTACCTGATCATTGTCCAGTTATTGAGGGTATTGAATTGTCTGCAAGATGTAGACCTGCTTATCAGGTAGGAGGAGATTATTATGATTTTATGCCAACTCGGCCTGAATTGACTGGTCGTCGTAGAGAAAGAAGTCGTTGGGCTTTAGTGGTTGGTGATGTTATGGGTAAAGGAGTCCCAGCAGGTCTTTTGATGACCATGCTTAGGGGGATGTTGCGTGCTGAAGTTTTAAGTGGATTGCCACCTGATCGCATATTGCATGATCTAAATCAGTTGGCTTTAGAAGATCTTGCACATTCTCATCGGTTTGTTACTCTTTTTTATTCTGATTATGATCCTCGATCTCGTCGTTTGAGATTTGCAAATGCTGCCCATAATCCACCATTGCTATGGCGTTCTCAGCAGCGGTCAGTAACTAGGCTTGATGCAGCTGGTTTGTTGATTGGTTTGCAAGCAGAAGCAGAATATGTATGTGGTGAAATTGTTTTAGAACCCGGAGACGTTATTCTTTATTACACAGATGGGGTAACGGAAGCTTCGGGTATGGCAGGAGATCGTTTTAATGAAAGCCGTTTGATTCGAACTTTAGAGGTTGCTAGTAGAAGTGGAAAATCTTCTCAAGGTATTTTGGATGATTTATTTAGTCGATTAGATGCATTTGTTGGTCCTGACCATCATCTTGAAGATGATGCTTCTATGGTTGTCTTGAAGATACCCGATGGTCTTGCTTTGCCATCTGTGCCCCAGAGTATTTCATGAACTTTTTAGCATTTACTTGCACGATTACATAACATCTTATTGTGAGTAATACCTGGAGCGATAGGTTTGATCATAGATTGCATCCAGCAATTGAGCAATTTAATGCGTCTATTGGTTTTGATATTCAACTTTTACAAGAAGATTTGGATGGTTCTATTGCTCATGTACGCATGTTAGGAGAATGTGGCGTTATTTCGCCAGATGAAAGTTTGCAAATAGAAAAAGCACTTGAAGAAATT
>QCFP01000011.1 GCA_003280185.1 Prochlorococcus sp. AG-363-L02 | reverse complement strand
CAATTCGTAATTGGCGTCACTGGTTATGCTAAGCAAGAAGAAATTGCAGGTTTTTTTACAAATACAGCAGAAGAATTTATGGGTAGTCATTCTATAACTGATTCTCATATTTCAACTATCACTGACACTATCCTATTGCTTCAATATGTCGAAATAAGAGGGGAGATGGCTAGAGCTGTAAATGTTTTTAAGATGCGAGGATCATGGCATGACAAAAGGATAAGGGAGTTCGTAATTACAGGAAAAGGTCCACAAATTAAAGACTCCTTTAGTAACTTTGAGCAAATCTTTAGTGGTGTTCCTCATAGGGTCATTAATGAAGAAAGAGCCTAGTTTCTTTTCCTGGTAAATAATATATATTTGGAGGAGTAGTTTCTATATGGCTAATTGGTTTGAGCGCTCAGCCTGTAGATACACTTCATCAGCATCAGCTTGCTCGAGTGGTAGGTCAAACCAAAATGTTGTTCCAGTCCCTGGCTCACTTGCTATGCCAATTTTTCCTCCATGCTTCTGAATAATTCCTTGTGCTATTGATAGCCCCAGGCCTGTACCTGTCTCAGTGTGAACAGAATTTTCAACCCGGTAGAACCTATCGAAGATACTCTCTTGAGCTTCCTTGCTGATGCCAGAACCAGTATCGGAAATTTCAACCCTTAACCTCGGGAGTGGTGAGATGAGTTCGCAAAAAGGAGCAGAGTCTTTGTTTATTGGAGGTTCTGCAGTACATGTATCTGGCCATGTATAAGAACGAAGAATTAGTAAGCCACCAGCCTTATTGAATTTTAGGGCGTTTCCTACGAGATTATCTAGAACCTGTAGAAGAAGGTCCCAGTTGCCAAGTACTTTTGGGATGTCTTCATTTAAATCCAGCTTGAGAAGAACTTTCTTCTCGTCTGCATTGAGCTTGTAGTTCCTAAGTGTTTGTTCAAGTGCAGGTTGAAGATCTATTGATTCAAACTGGACTGATCTACCAGACTCAAGCTTGGAAAGGTCAAGAACATCGTTGACGAGTCTTGTCAATCGGTCTGCTTCAGAATTTGCTACCCCTAGGAATTCTATCTTTTCCGCTTCACTCAGTTTATCTCCAAGATCATGAAGTGTTTCAATATAACTTTTAATATTAAATAATGGGGTTCTTAATTCATGAGAAACATTGCTTATAAATCTACTTTGTGCGGCATTTAGTTCCACTTCTCTTGTTAGGTCTTGTACTGTAACTGCAATACCTTTTAGCGTTTCTTTGTTTGGGTCTTTAACCGATTGAAGTACTATTCTTAGAGTCCTATTTGGCTCATCAAGGCTGCAACGAATGTCGTTGCTTTCACTTGATCTATTAAGAATAGATGTTAGCGAGTCATGTAATTCATTTGATAGTATTTCGGGAAGTTCATTTAGCAGTTCTTGTCCTTCTAGATTCCTACCTTCCCATCGAAATAATCTTTTTGCAGTTGGATTTGCTAATACAATTTTGCCTTCTTCGTCAAGTAATAAAGCTCCATCTGCCATTGTAGCTATTAAAGATTGTTGCTTTACTTGTGCAGATGTCAACTCTTCTATATTTGCCTCATCATAGGCTTCTAGCTGTAATGCCATAGCATTGAAACTGTTTAACAGATCACCCAGTTCACCACTTATTGGCATTGATATTCTTGCGTCAAATTTACCCGCAGCTATTTCTCTTACTCCTCGGAGAAGTTCTTTCACTGGACGTGTAATTGTAAGTGTATTTATAACTGCGCCTAGTATCACTAAGACCCAAATAGATATGAAAACGGCTACGGTAACTTCTCTAGTAAGTGCAGCATTCGCAAGGGCCTTTTCATTGGGGTTAACACCAAGGGCAAGAGTTCCAAGAAATTTACCTTCCCATGTTAATGGGACAAATACATCTGTCACTTGTCCTTGCGGCGTTAGGTGTTGTCTAATTAGAGGATTTTGAGATCGTTTTTTGAAGTTTTCAGGTAGTGTTAATCTTCGAGTAAGTTGTAATTCGCTATATCCATTAATAGGTGTTCCACTTACTGGGATTCCTAAATAGATCAACCCTTCCTTGTCAGCAAAGAAGATATAGCGCAGGCTTTTACTTGATCGCCAAAATTTTTCCGCTACATTTCCTAATTCTCTCTCTTTCCCTTTTGAAATAAGTTCAGAAACATTTCCTGAAAGTAATAAACCTAAGTCTCTTGCATAACGTGTGTCATTTATCCCAGCATCCCTTTGAATGCCATTAAGAACAAAGAAGGTGATGCCTGTCATTAAAATGCTCACCGCAAGGGTTGCTATTGCTAGCAATTTTGTTTGAAGGCTAAATTCAGACCACCAGATCTTTACTCGTTCCCAGAACCCTTTAGGGTCTTGAGGAGGAGGTTGGTTCTTTCCTCGATCAGAGATGGCTTGCGAAGATGTGCTTGCCATGCTGACTAGATTCAAGTCCAAGCTTAAGAATTCCTGACTTGGTGGCCAATATCGCGACGATAGTTGATCCCTTCAAAATTAATTTCAAGTAGGCCCTTATAGGTGAGATTAAAAGCCTCTTCAAAACTTTCTGCCTGTGCTGTAATTGATAGAACTCTTCCTCCAGCTGTAAAAAAAGACCCTTTTTTATCCATTTTGGTTCCAGAATGGAAGATTTGCAGATTATCTGAAGTTTGAAGATCAATTTTGATTTCTTCATTGGTTCGTGGAGATTTTGGATAGCCAGGGGCAACTGCCACGACACATGCGCTACAGATATTTTTTGTTGAAAGCTCAGGCGCTAACTCTAGGCAACCGTGCGCACATGCTTGTAAAACCTTCGCCAGTTCTGGACCTAATAGGGGCATTAAGGATTGGCATTCCGGATCGCCAAAGCGACAATTAAATTCAATAACTTTAGGTCCAGATGAGGTGAGTATTAAACCTGCATAAATTACACCTCGATAGTCAATGCCTTTTTTCTTTAAGGCATTTAAGGTTGGCTCAAGAATTGTTTTCTTTATGTTTTCTAGCCCCTCAGGAGTGATGAGTGGGGTCGGAGCATATGCACCCATCCCTCCAGTATTTGGTCCTTTGTCACCATCTTTAAGTCTCTTGTGATCTTGGGCTGTAGGAAGTATCACCATTTCTTTGCCATCGCATAAAGCAAAAACCGAAACTTCAGGGCCTTCAAGTTTTTCCTCAAGAACAACTTGTTCTGAAGGAGATATATATTTCCCTTCAAATGTGTCGTATATAGCTTCGGCGGTGGCGTTGATGGATTCGGCGACAGTTACTCCTTTCCCTCCTGCCAGACCATCTGCTTTTACTACAAGGGCTTTTTGTAATCCGTTAAGGACTTCAAGGGCTTCTTTTTTTGTATTGGTTATCCAATGTTTAGCAGTAGGTATCCCTGCTTCGTTCATAAGAGTTTTAGCCCATGCTTTGCTCGACTCGAGCTTTGCGCCTTCAGTTGATGGGCCAAATACAGCAAGGCCTTGGTCTCGAAAGTTTTCAGCTAAACCTGCTGCAAGAGGTTCCTCCGGGCCAATTATTATGAGGTTGATTTTTTTCTCTTTACAGGCCTTGAGGAGTTCTTCAAAATTTTCCTCTCCAATTTCTAAAGAACTGCAGCGATGGTGTTGATTTGTCCCAGCATTCCCTGGAGCAACCCAAACCTCTTTTACATCTGGACATTTTGAAAGTGACCAAGCGAGAGCGTTTTCTCGTCCTCCACTTCCAATGATGAGTATTTGATGAAGCGGGGGCAATTCCTTTTTCACAGTGGTGGAGCTAGGCATGAAAATCTTTAAAGAAGGAGAGGCTTGATTAGTGCGGGATGGGAGTTCTTGGGAAAGACCACATCTTTCGGTTTTACTGGTTTAATGGTTCATTTGAAATGGGATTGGAATCATTTTTTCGATTTCCCCATAAAGCATGTCCTCAGGTGAATTGACTGCCTAGGTATATCTGCTTGAGTTGTATTGGGGAATTTGTTGGCTTCTACCAAGGCTAACTTCTTGGAGAATGACCTTCCACACCATTTTGCCAACCTCTCTTGTCATAAATCGACTGAGATTGATTGCAGAATTAAGCTCCATTTCAATTAATGGCTGAAGTCTCCTACTGATTCTCATGACTCCAAATCATGGTTCTCTTCTCTATGAAGGAAAAGCTAAACGTGTCTTTCTGGCAGAGCATGAGCAGAAGGTGTTTATTGAGTTTAAGAACTCAGCGACTGCGTTTAATGCGGTTAAAAAAGCTGAGTTCGAGGATAAGGGTCGTTTGAACTGTCAGATTTCTGCTTGCCTTTTTGAGTTGTTAGAGACTAAAGGGATCCCAACTCATTACTTGGGAGTGGCTGGTGATTCTTGGATGGCAGCTAGGAAAGTGGAGGTAATCCCCCTAGAAGTCGTTTTACGTAATATTGCCGCAGGGTCTCTTTGCAAAGAGACCCCGATTATTAAGGGCACTGAGCTTTCACCAGCTTTGCTTGACATTTACTATAAAGATGACCAATTAGGCGACCCACTGCTTACTGAGCTTCGCTTGGAAAGACTAGGGTTGTTAACTGCTCAACAAAGGTCAGAGATTGAAACGATCGCTAAAAATGTTAATAATTTTTTGAAATCATTTTTTAACCAGATAGATTTAATACTAGTGGATTTCAAGCTCGAATTTGGTATTATTAATAGTGGAGAGATAGTCTTGGCAGATGAAATAAGCCCTGACACATGTAGGCTTTGGGATAAGAGAATTTCAGACCCGAAAGCGAGGATTCTTGATAAGGATCGCTTTCGCCAGGATCTTGATAATTTACTTGAAGCCTACGGTGAGGTCCTCAAACGGGTACAAGGGGCATGTGCTAAACCCCGAAACTGCCTTTAATGTCACCGGAGATTCACTGCTAAGCAGCACGCCTGTTCATTTTGATGGAGAGATCCTCTTCAACCCGATCATTTAAAGCTTTTCGTAAAGGCTTATTTGGATTGGTTTTGACCCTGCCAGTTTTTTTGCTTACTGATCATTCAAAGTCAGCAGAAAAAACCATACATTCTCACGCCATTGAGGCTCATCCAGTTGAAACAGATTTAGAGAAGGGCAAACTATTGCTCGCTAATGACCAGGAAACAACCCAAAAAATAGATGCAGAGCCTCAGCGAGGTCAAAAGGGTGATGATTTGGATCAGACCGATGAACCTACAGTCTTAATTACAGAGGTGATTATTGAGGGGATAGGCGATCACCCTGAGCGTGACCGTCTTCAACTCGCTGCGTATGACGCAATGGGAGTCCGCCCAGGTGGAACTGTTACTCGGAAGGATTTGCAGGTTGATTTGGAGTCAATTTATGCAACTGGGTGGTTTTCTGGTGTTCGTATTGAGCCAGTCAACGGGCCATTAGGAGTTCAGCTCCTCGTAAAGGTCCAGCCGAACCCTATCCTTACAAAAGTTGAATTAGATATAGAAGATCCTAGGCTCCCTGAAGAAACTATAGATCAGATATTTTTAGCTGAATATGGACGTACTTTAAATCTGAATTCATTGCAATTAAGAATGAAGGACTTGCAGAAATGGTATCTAGGAGAAGGTTACTCCTTGGCAAGGGTAACTGGCCCAAATCGTGTAACTTCTAATGGAGTTGTTCAATTAAAAGTTTTAGAAGGCTCTGTTTCAAATGTTGAAATTCAGTTCTTAAGTAAAGAGGGTGATTCGCTAGATGAGAATGGAAATAAAATCAGAGGCAAGACAAAACCTTGGGTTGTTAAACGAGAGATATCAATTAAACCAGGTGAGACATTCAATAGAAATCAACTTGAGGCTGATATTAAGCGTCTTTATGGGACTTCTCTTTTTAGTGATGTTAAGGTTACTCTTAAACCTGTTCCAGGAGAGCCCGGAACTGTTGTTATTCTTTTAGGAATTATTGAACAATCGACTGGTTCTTTGTCAGGGGGACTTGGCTATAGCGGAGCACAAGGACTCTTTGGTACAATTGGCTTACAAGAAAGCAATCTTTTTGGAAGATCTTGGAGTGCCTCCACAAACTTTACCTATGGTCAATACGGGGGATTGGTAGATTTAACATATGCAGATCCATGGATAAAGGGTGATCCATATAGAACTTCTGTTAGGACTTCAGTATTCTTAAGTAGAGATGTTCCTCAGGCATTTAGGAGTAAAGAGCATGGCAACATTCGTGGTGCCTCTGATTATTATAATGCTGACTCGCCGCATGCTTATGAAGTGGGCACTGATGCACATGGACGGACTAAATATAATTCAGTAGGAGAAGCTAAAATTAATGATGGTAATGTTAGCTGGGTTGATTATGAGGGTAATGCTGTAGCCCTCCAGAGAACTGGAGGGAACCTAGTTTTTACTAGGCCATTAAACAATGGCAATCCTTATAAGAGGGTTCCATGGACAATTTTTGCTGGCCTTAATGCACAAATAGTTGAGCCTATTGCGTTCTCTGGCGAATCACGTCCTTATGGGGTAGGCACTCGAGATAGAAACGATAAAAAGGTTCCTAATGGGGATGTTATTTGCATAGCTTTTAACTGTGCTAGAGAAAATCAATTAATAGGACTAAGAACAGGTGCTACATACAACACTTTGAATGATTCAAAAAATCCAACATCTGGAGATGTGTTTAGTTTTGGAACACAGCAATATCTATCGGTAGGAGAAAGTTCACCTACTTTTAACAGGGCTCGAGTTGGCTATACGCGCTTTTTTCCAGTTAATTGGTTGAAAATTCATAAAGGTTGTCGACCTAAGCGTGGTGAAAAGGCTGATTGCCCTCAAGCCATAGGTGTTCAGGTAAAAGGAGGCTCCATTTTCGGACAATTACCTCCTTATGAGGCCTTTTGTATGGGTGGAGGTAATTCAGTCAGAGGTTGGCATAATTGCGACTTGGCAGTTGGAAGAAGCTTTGGGGAGGCCTCTCTAGAGTATCGATTCCCTATATGGAGCATTGTTGCTGGCGAGCTTTTTGTTGATGCTGGAACCTCTTTTGACTCACAAGCTAAAGTACCTGGGAAGCCTGGAAGGCTTCTTAATAAGGCTGGTGCTGGTTATTCGCTAGGTACAGGAGTTATCGTCACTACTCCCGTAGGGCCTCTACGTCTTGAAGCTGCAAGTCAGGGACTTTCAGGTAATTGGCGCTTTAATCTTGGAGTTGGCTGGAAGTTTTAGTGACTATTTGGCCTGCTGATTATCAAGCTCCTTGGACCCTTGCAGGTGTTGTCACTCGTGAAGGAGTTGGCCTTCATACAGGAGAGATTTGCTCGTTGAGGCTTTTGCCTTCTTCAAAGGTGGGCTTTCATGTCTCATGGATTGACGACCAAAGCAACTCAACAACTCTCTCTACTAAACAACTTAGAGAGAGTGCTCTTTGCACAACTCTTGATTTCGGCAGCCGTAAGTTGGCAACTGTGGAACACCTCTTAGCGGCTTTGGGAGGGTGTGGTCTTAGCCATGTGGAGATTCAAGTTTCTGGGGAGGAAGTTCCTATTTTGGATGGATCTGCCTTGGGTTGGGTTCAGGCTATTGAGGAGGTTGGCGTTACCCCTGCAGAAACTCCTAGAAGAAATCAAATATCTCTTGATGCTCCACTTCTTTTTCATAGGAAAACAAGTGTTATTACTGCTACCCCTTCCGAAAGATTTTGTTTGGTAGGTGCTATTGACTTTCCTCAGGCAGCTATAGGGAAGCAAATTTTTTCTATTGAGTTAACCCCAGAAAAATTTGTAAAAGAGATTGCTCCAGCAAGGACATTCGGTTTTTTGGATAATGTTGAAGAGCTGAGAGCAGCGGGCTTGATTCAAGGCGCATCTTTAGAAAATGCTTTGGTTTGTGATGGCAAAAAGTGGCTAAATCCTCCATTGAGATTCTCAGATGAGCCTGTAAGGCATAAGCTCTTGGACTTGATCGGTGATTTATCTATTGTTGGTTTCCCAAAAGCACAAGTAATTGTCTACAGGGGCTCTCATGCGCTTCACACCGATTTAGCTACTTATCTTTCCAACCACTACTGCGATATCTCTTGACTAACGACTCTTCCAACAACCCGATTTTGACCTCTGAGCAGATTATGGGACTTTTGCCCCATAGATACCCTTTTGCCTTAGTTGATCGAGTTATTGAACATGAGCCCGGTAAACGTGCTGTGGCTATTAAAAACGTGAGTATTAATGAACCTCAGTTTCAAGGTCATTTCCCTGAGAGACCTCTGATGCCAGGGGTATTAATTGTTGAGGCAATGGCTCAAGTGGGGGGGTTAATTGTGACTCAGATGCCTGATCTCCCTAAGGGGCTTTTTGTTTTTGCTGGGATTGATGGTGTGCGATTTAGACGTCCTGTTGTGCCAGGCGATCAACTTAGAATTAGCTGTGAGTTACTAAGTCTTAAGCGAAAACGATTTGGCAAGGTTCAAGCCGAGGCAACTGTTGATAGTCAGCTTGTTTGCTCCGGGAATTTAATGTTCTCACTTGTCGACTGAATATATGGACAAGTTTCTCAACCCTTTATCGGTTAAGACCGACGGTGCCACTGAGATTCACTCCAGTGCTGAAGTTGATTCTCGAGCAGAAATAGAAAGTGGCGTAATTATTGGCCCTGGAGCAGTTGTTGGGCCTGATGTGCATATTGGAGCAAATAGCAGGATTGGTCCCCATGTAGTCCTTGATGGACGGTTAACTATTGGATCTAATAATCGAATCTTTGCAGGTGCTTGCCTCGGATTAGAACCTCAAGATCTGAAATATCGTGGTGCCCCTACAGAGGTGGTTATTGGTGATGAAAACACGATTAGGGAATATGTGACTATTAATAGGGCAACTGATGAAGGAGAACAAACAAAGATTGGCGATAGGAACTTGCTAATGGCTTATTGCCATTTAGGACATAACTGTGAGTTAGGCAATGGCATAGTTATGTCAAATAGCATTCAAGTTGCTGGTCATGTAGTTATTGAAGATCGAGCAGTTATCGGAGGTTGCCTCGGTATACATCAATTCGTTCATATTGGTGGTCTTGCGATGGTGGGTGGTATGACGAGAGTTGATAGAGATGTCCCGCCTTATTGTCTTGTGGAAGGTCATCCTGGGAGATTACGAGGTCTCAATAGAGTTGGGCTTAGGAGGAGTGGACTTGACCATATCGAGGATGGAGGAGAGCTTCGTCAGCTTCAGGAGGTTTGGACTTTGTTGTTTAAGTCTGATCATGTGATGTCAGAGGCTTTAACTCATGCGAGAAAACAACATTTGATGCCTGCGTCAAGCCATCTTTGTGATTTTGTAGAGGCTTCTATTCAGAATGGGAGAAGGGGTCCTATGCCTGCCAGCACCTCAACTCGTTAATGGTTCGTCTTTTTGTTAGCACTGGCGAGGTTTCTGGAGATCTTCAAGGAAGTTTGTTGGTTAAGGCTCTTTTTGCGGAAGCTGAGAAACGTTCTATAAATCTTGAAGTCTTTGCACTTGGTGGTCCTCGCATGCAAGCGGCTGGAGCCCAATTAGTCGCGGATACTTCTTCTCTTGGGGCAATTGGCCTTTGGGAAGCTCTGCCATTTGTTTTGCCGACTTTAAGAGTTCAGTCTCTTGTGGATGAATTAATTAAGGAGAACACTCCAGATGCGGTTATTTTGATTGATTACATGGGCCCAAATATTCGACTAGGAAATAAATTAAAAAATGATTTACCAGAAATCCCTATTAATTACTACATAGCTCCTCAGGAATGGGCTTGGAGAGTTGGTAATGGTGGATCAACTGATTTGATTAGGTTTTCTGACAGAATTCTTGCGATTTTTCCTGAGGAAGCGGATTTTTATTCCAAAAGAGGTGGCAAAGTTACTTGGATTGGTCACCCTATGCTCGATACAACTATTTCGCTTCCTGAAAAAAATGTCGCCAAGGAAAAGCTTGGCTTAAAAAAAGAAGATCGTTTGTTATTACTTTTGCCGGCTTCAAGGAAACAAGAGCTTCGATATTTGATGCCTGATCTCGCCAAGGCAGCAGCAACTTTGCAGCATTATGATGAATCTCTTCAGGTTTTAGTTCTTGCTGGACAGGAATCTTTTGAGCGCCCTCTTAAACTCTGCCTAGAAAAGGCAGGTGTAAAAGCTGGAAGAGTTTTGAATGCTAAGGATTCAGATATGCTTAAACCATTCCTTTTTGCAGCAGCTGATCTCGCCTTGGGGAAGTCAGGCACTGTAAATATGGAGCTAGCCTTACAAGGGGTTCCGCAAGTTGTTGGCTATAAAGTTAGTCGAATCACGGCATTTATTGCTAAACAAATACTTGGATTTCGTGTGGATCATATATCACCAGTCAATCTTCTACTTAACGAGCGATTGGTTCCAGAATTAGTGCAAGAAGATTTTAATTCAGATAACATTGTTTCTCTTGCTAAAGAATTGATTGAAGAGCCTGTCTCTGTATTTGAAATGAAGGAGGGCTATAAGCGTCTTCGCAAGAAATTAGGTGAACCTCGAGTGACGGAAAGAGCAGCTGAGTTAATATTTGATTCGATTAAAGTAAAATGAAAAGAAATCTGATTTTTTCTGCGTCGTTAGCATTTCTGATTTGTTCATTATTAGTGTTTCCTTTAAAGTTAATGGCATCTGATCAAGAAGCTGTTTTTGCGGGCGGTTGTTTTTGGTGCCTTGAGCATGATTTAGAGGTACTTGATGGGGTTAGTTCAGTCGAGAGTGGTTATACTGGGGGGCGTTCTTTACTTCCTACGTATCGTCAGCATACTGGTCATCAGGAGGCCGTAAGAGTTAAGTTTGATCCCGAAAAAGTTAGTTATAGAAACTTATTGAGAAGTTTTTGGCGAAACATTGATCCATTCGATGGACAAGGACAGTTCTGCGATAGAGGTGATTCATATAAGCCAATGATTTTTGTTGGTGATGACTTGCAAGCAGATCAAGCGGAGATGAGTTTCAAGTCTGCTGCGAAAGAATTAAGTACAGAAACTGATAACTTAAAGGTTAAATTGCGGCCTTTAAATAAATTTTGGATTGCAGAGGAATACCACCAGGATTTTGCGATTAGAAATAATCTTAAATATTCTTTTTATAGATTTAATTGTGGTAGAGACCGAAGACTTGAAGAGGTCTGGGGCGAAGAGGCTAGAAGCAAAAACGCATGGCGCGAATAGACGAGCAAATATAACGAAATCCTTAAAATGGTATAGATATTATACAAAGAACCTGTTAAGAATGCGGGTTTTCACCCATCCCAGTAATCAGAGAAATCGCTTACCATTCCTTAGCGATTTGAGGAAGGAGATGTATGTATCTGCTGACTATTAAGGATGGACTTGTGACTAGGCATATAGGTCCATATGAGTCCCCAAAGCAAGCTTCTGACGATTTGGATAGAGTTTTGGATACATGCTCCGAAAGAGCGCATTGGCAGATTCATGCGCTTGAGGGGCCCAAAACCCTTTCTTTTTCAGAAAGAATTGAATCGAGAGACTTTTCTATGGAAGCCATGGCCTCTTGATTTATAGGGAGCATTTTTTAGACTTTAAATAAATTTAACTGGGGAATTTGAATTTTTTACTTAAGTGATTTTTTAAGTAAAAGGTTTTAATCGTTAGTGGAATCTTTCCCGCTATTAATTAGGATCCATTTTAATAGTGTCCTTACTCCGTATCCAGTCGCACCTGCGGGATTGATTCCTTTGTCTTTGTCCGTCCAGACTGTCCCAGCTATGTCTATGTGAGCCCAAGGTGTAGAAGCTTCAACAAACTCTTTAAGGAAAAGTGCTGCAGTTATAGAGCCTCCAGCACGTGGGCCAGTATTTTTTAGGTCAGCCAGCATTGATTTTAAGCCATCTTTATAGGAATTCTGCATTGGCATTCGCCAAAGGCCTTCGCCTGATTCGGTCGCAGCGGCTAGCAAATCATTTGCTAGTTCATCATTTTCTGACCATAGCCCAGCAACTTCGTCTCCTAGAGCTATTACACAAGCCCCTGTAAGTGTCGCTAAATCAACAATTGAATGTGGCTTTAGCTTAGATGCATAAAAAAGTGCATCTGCAAGTGTTAGCCGACCTTCTGCGTCAGTATTGTTAATTTCTATTGTTTTGCCATTTGAGGCTGTGACTATATCGCCTGGGTGAACAGCTGATCCATTTATCATGTTTTCACAAGCAGCAATTATGAAATGTACTTCGACTCCAGAAGGGGCAATTTCTGCAATTGCTCTTGCAGTACCAAGAACGGCAGCACTTCCACCCATGTCAAATTTCATAAGTTCTATTTGTGCCGCGCCAACTTTCAGGTTGTAACCCCCTGAGTCAAAGGTTAGGCCTTTTCCTACAATTGCTAATTTTCGATTTATTTTCCCTTTACCTTTATAAGTTAGATGAATAAATTTTGGCTTAAGATCTGAACCTTGTGCAACAGCTAAATATGCTCCCATTCCTTCTTTTTTGCATTCTTCTTGTTCAAGAATTTTTAGTTGAAGATTAAATTCCTTAGAAAGTTGAGTAGCTTCTGCTGCCAATTCCTCAGGGCTAAGTTGATTAGGTGGTGCTCCAACTAATTCTCGAGCAAGTTCAACACCAGCGCAAGTTGAACTTACGTTTTTAAGGCTTATCTCAGGGATACTCTCTACCCCAATTATTTCTAATTCACTAGGGGTATTTTGTGTGTCAGTTTTACTCCTAAAGCGCTCATCTTTAAACAAACAAAGACGAGCTGCTTCGGCTACAGCTTGTATTTCTTTAGCTCTGTCAACATTTCCCCAAGGGAAAAGAACTCCTATTTTTCCTTCATTTCCTTTGCTTTGTTTAACTGCAAGTGAGGTTGCTTTTCGAAAGCTTTCGATCGTGAGGCTGTTTGTTTCTCCTAGGCCAACTACAAATGTTGCTTCTTCGGAGTGCTGCTGTAAGAGATGAAAAGTCGCTATTTGTCCTGACTTTCCAGTGAACTTTTGCTTGGTAAGATTTTTAGTTATTGAGTCTCCATATCTCTCTTCTAAAAGCTTGAAGGTTGATTTGCTTTTATCTTCGAGGACGCCAATGATGAGAACGTCCCCATCCCAAGCTCTTAAAGCATTGGCATTAAGGGAAAACTTCATGTGGTGGTTTTGGATGGGTGGCTGGATGCTAGCTGTGAGTCTTAGCTGCTTTCAGCTGTGAAAGGTGTTGACCATATGTTTCTAGTCTCTTTATTAAAGGGAGGGAGCCATTTTTTTATTAAAAGTTGCTCAAGGTTCCTTCTTTCTCTCGTAGTCATTGGGACATCAGTCCAAAAACGGATACTAAGATTGAATAGGATCTTAGCCTTAGAAAGTGACTCTTTATATGATGCAAGATAACTTTTGCAATCATGATCACTTTTCCATCTTTTTTCGGCTGCAATTGTTTCTCCTACATAAAGTAAAATCGGAGTGTTTAATTCTTTTGGAGAGTCCATTACTAGATATATCGCTGGGCCCTTGTAGGGGTCTTCTGGCAAGCGCCAGAAGCTCAATGGTAATGGAGTTAAATCTAATGGATTTAGATTTTTTGCTGCTTTAATAAATGGATTTTCTTCTGTTGGTGGGGTTGTAAAAAGTAGCCGTTGTTCTGCTCCCTTTTCATCATTTCCTGTAAAAAGATTCTTTTGATGGTTGTGCAGACGTTTCTGCCAGGCTTTGAGAACTTCACTTGATAGGTTTGTTCTCGTGATTGGCTTTTTCCCTATAGGAAGGGACCAAGGCGTGAAGAGCTCTCCCTGTCCGCGAGATCTTTCCATTTTTAGAAGCCTTTGTTAAGAAGACTTTTGTTAGAGGTCGGTGCTAAATGGCTGTCCAGCAATGTTCTAGAGAGTGGTTCTAATCCTGTAGACCCTAGTTGTCTATGAAGGTAGTTAAGGGTTTCCACTGAAAGAACTTATGTGATTTCAGAACAAAGAGGAAATGATTACGTTGATCCGTACTGTTGTTGTTCCTATGGCTTTTGCAGAATAAATAGGAGTCATCTTTCAGCCGTCAATGGCCTTCTTTGAATCCGAAATTGTGCAGGAGGAGGCCAAGAGGCTTTTTAGTGACTACCAGGAGCTTATGAAACTTGGGTCGGATTATGGCAAGTTTGACCGCGAAGGAAAGAAGATGTTTATCCAGACTATGGAAGGGCTAATGGAGAGATATAGGGTCTTTATGAAACGGTTTGAACTTTCAGAAGACTTCCAGGCCAAGATGACAGTAGAGCAACTTCGAACTCAGTTAGGTCAGTTTGGAGTCACTCCTGAACAGATGTTTGAGCAAATGAATACCACCTTGGATCGTATGAAGAGTCAATTGGATAGAGAGTCAGATTGAACGCCGAGCTCCCTCCATTTACGATCCTTTTAGGAAGTTTTAGGTTTTGATATGTCAGACAAGATAACTTCATTGCCTACCTGGTTGGAAAGGGGAATTGCAGATCTCTTTCCTTTAGGTGGAATTGGTGATTTGGACCAGGATCTTGCTACTCGTTTAGATGTTGGTGTAAAGAATCAAAAACCTCTGCGTATCAAGTTAGGTATCGACCCAACCTCTAATTCAATTCATTTGGGTCACAGTATCCTTTTCCGAAAGTTAAGGGCTTTTCAGGATGCTGGGCATATTGCTGTTTTAATTATTGGAGATTTCACCGCACGAATTGGTGATCCGACAGGTAAAAGTATTACTAGAGTGCAATTGACAGCAGATGAGGTTGAAAATAATGCAGAGACTTATTTAAATCAACTTGGTTTGGGACAACCTTTAGAGAAGGCATTGTTAGATTTTGAAACCCCAGGCCGACTGGAAATACATCGAAACAGTGAATGGCTGAAAGATTTAAATCTTTCAAATGTGATTGAGTTGCTAGGTAAATCAACTGTTGGACAAATGCTTGCCAAGGAAGATTTTGCAACTCGCTATAGCTCTGGGAACCCTATCTCATTGCATGAATTTCTTTATCCTTTACTGCAGGGATATGACTCAGTGGCTATCAAGGCTGATGTGGAGTTAGGCGGAACTGATCAGAAGTTTAATGTGGCAATGGGTAGAGATCTTCAAAGGCATTTCCATCAAAGACCTCAGTTTGGCTTGTTACTGCCAATTTTGACTGGTTTGGATGGTGTACAGAAGATGAGTAAAACCTTAGAGAATACTGTTGGTATTGATGAAGATCCAATATCAATGTATTCAAAGTTGGAAAAAGTCCCTGACAACGTTGTGAGGAGCTATCTTACGCTGCTTACAGATGTAGAACTTGGGACACTTCCTTCAAACCCTCGCGAACTTCAAAAATTAATGGCCCTAGCGGTAACCGAAACCCGACATGGAACTCTTGCCGCAAAAGCTGCTCAAGATGATGCCGCAGCCCTAGTCTCAGGCTCACAGGATGACCAAGCAGGTGTTCCAGAGATATCGATTTCTAAGATTAAATTTCCAGTAAAAGCTTTTTATCTTATTAGTGCGCTTGGTCTATGTGTAAGTAGTAGTGAAGCTAGACGCCAGATACAAGGTGGAGCGATACGAATTGATGGGAAAAGATTAACTGATCCAAATTTTGAATTTATTAATAGCACTAATTTATTGGGGAAGGTTGTTCAATTAGGCAAAAAGACTTTTCGACGCTTGACTAATTAAATTAGATCCTTCAGATTTAGCTCTATTTTGACTAAACATCCAGCAGATAAAATAATTCTTGCTCTTGATGGAATGAATAGAGAGCAGGCACTTTCCTTTTCAACAATGATCCCAGATCTGCGTTGGGTGAAAGTGGGGATTGAATTGTTCCTTAGTGCAGGACCAGATGTTGTACTTGAATTAAGAGATAAGGGATTGCATATTTTTCTTGATTTGAAGTTTCATGATATTCCTGCAACTATGTCCAATGCATGTAGAAGAGCTGCTTCTAGCGGTGTTGAACTGATTACAGTTCATGCATGTTCTGGAGCTAAGGCTCTTAAAGATTCGAAGTATGCCGCGGAACAAGGCGCCTTAGCTACGGGGTTGCCAAGGCCAAGGCTCCTTGCAGTAACAGTCTTGACTAGTTGGGAGACTAATCGACTTCAATCAGAATTAGGAATTCACGAGTCTGTTGAATCTCGTGTAGATCGAATGGCTGAGTTGGCTTCTAAAGCTGGCTTAGGGGGATGTGTTTGCTCACCTTTAGAAGTAAGGCATTTGAGGCAAAAGTATCCCCTCCCATTTGATCTTGTAACGCCGGGTATTAGACCTTTTGGATCTAAAAATGATGATCAGTCACGGGTAACTAGTCCTTTGCAAGCTATTAAGGATGGAGCTTCGCGACTGGTAATTGGTAGGCCTATTACTCGTGCAAATGACCCTTTAGAAGCTTTTATGAAGTGCTGCGAAGAGATTGATTTAAAGAATTAGAATTTGCCCATTCTTGGTTCTGTTCCTTTGACTAATCTATTGAAATTACTTCTATGTCTCCAGAGAACAAATGACATTGCCACTAGGCAAACGGCCATATATGCATGACTATAATATGTAAATCTAAAGCTTATTAACATTAAAATAGGCAGGCTGATAGCAGCAACGATGCTTGACAGGGAAACTATTTTGGTTGCAAAAAATACAGCTAGAAAAACAACAAAACAACTTAATCCAACTGGCCATGAAAGGCCTAGAAGTACTCCTAAACCTGTTGCTACAGCTTTGCCACCTTGCCAATTCAGCCATATTGGCCATATGTGCCCAATTAAGGCTGAAATTCCGCCGAGGACCTCCCATCCATCTCCTTGTAGGAACATTTTTGCCAAAACAACAGCGAGAGTGCCTTTTCCAACATCTATAAGAAAAACAGCTAATGCTGGACCTTTCCCGATATGGCGAAGGACATTGGTTGCACCTGTTGAGCCCGAGCCTAGTTCTCGAAGATCAATGTTACTTAACCATTTCCCTGCTAAGTATCCACTAGGAATTGATCCAAGTAAATAACAAAGTAGGACGACGAATGCCGAAAAGAAAAGCGAAATTAAGGTCATCTAAGGAACTCTTCTTCTTCTGCATAGATTTCTTCTTGACTAGCTGCAAAAGCAAGCCAAATAGGAAATTGCAATAAAGGAATTTCAACAACTTGCTCGGCTGCATCAACAATAATTAGTGGTACTTCTCCTTTGTCTTCTAGCCGATCTGCTCTTTCCACTAAGGCATCCCCACGTTCGAATAGAACTATTCCACTACTAGGCCCGAAATCTTCTCTCCCTAAGCCGAGTGCATCTTGAAGTCCTCGTCTCCATTCTCCAAGCCTTTCGGGTTGACTTGCTAGTACAAGGGTTTGGAATCGATCTCCGTAAAGTTCTCCAAGGATTGAGATAACAGCAGCACCTACAAGAGTATTTCGTACTCTATTACCTCTGCTTGGTTGAGCACCTCTACCACCTTGACTAAAAAACCAATCTTCTAATAATTCATTATCTTTATTACTCAAACTTCTTCGAAGTTTCCAAGGTTCAGCATAGAAATCTGGTTGACCAAGAAATTGTTCTAGACATTCTCTTATAAGTGCTTCATCTGGTTTGAATGTCTCAGAAATTGGCATATTACTAATAGTTTCTTCTTTTTCTTCTTCAGGCTTAGAAATGTTTTGGTCTAGAGGCGAAGGTTGAACTAAAACTGGCTGAGCAACTAGCTCAAGTTTCTCAGCAGATTGAGCTAAATCTTGTAAGGCTCCAGTTAAGTACTCTTGAAATCCTTTTACTCTTCTTGCTATTGCATCAGATTGGCCGGAAAAAGATTTGTTGATCTCTTTTTCTAGAAAAGCTTTCTTCTTGGTTAGCTCTTCGATCTCTATAAGTAAGTCTTTACGACGAGATTTAAGTTCTTTGATTGCTGTTTCTAGAAAGTCATCGAAATCAAGCTTGTTTTTGATGGCTTCGCCTTCTGGAGTTGCTGTTATTGGACTTTGATTAATTGGCGTTTCCCCCCCTTCTTGACTAAGGGTTTCTTCTGTGGAAGGTTGTTGGGAGACTGGGAGGTCTTCTTCAGGCATTGACCTTTTAGCAGGAGGACTTGTTGTTGCTTAAGAGAGCGTTTGGTCTGACTTTTCAGGTTTTTCTAGAGTGCTTAGTCTTAGGCGTAATTGGTTTTGTAAGGTGTCTTTGTCAAAGAGTATTGGTAATAAGTGAGGGCTTGCCACTTCTCGAAAATACAAGATTCCTGGCAGGCCTGGAAGTAAAAGACGCCAGGCAAGCCAATTTTCGTATGGAAACCTTCTTAACTCTCGGCCTAGTTGCCAAACAACCATGGAGTTTGCATCAAACTCTAGTCGCAGGGTATATGTCTGAATAAGGAGGAAAAGCCCAAAAGTGGTTAAAAGTATTGGCACCCAATGATTAATTGGAAGAATCCCTAATGATCCCCCTAGAAGGATTATTAGTAGTGGGAGTCTGGGGTTTGGGGAGAGACTCACACTGTCTTTACTTTCGGATGATTTGTTTGTTGTTGTTGACATCAGCCAAATAGAATTTGAGTTAAAAGAACATCCATCAAAGCAACCGTGACTAGGGTCATTACAACTGCACCAGTTGTACTTGCTCCAACTTCTTTTGGCCCCCCCCTAGTGGTTAGACCCCATCCGCAAGCAAGGATTGCAATTTGGAGTCCAAATACTATGGCTTTTATAAGCATGAAGGGCAAATCGTCAGGACTAAGCCAAGTTCGAACAGAATTCCAAAAGACATCTGGTGGGATTTGATATAGATGGGTGCTACTTATTTGGCCACTCCATAAAGCAACGCTGAAAAATAAAAGACATTGCACTGGGGCCATGATGACCATTGCAATAAGTCTTGGTACGACAAGATATTCCACGGGATCGGTACGAAGCATTGTTATTGCATCGATTTGTTCAGTGACTTTCATCGTTCCAAGTTGAGCAGCATATGCAGTTGCCACCTTCCCAGTGAGCAGAGTTGCAGTGAGTAATGGCGCGATTTCACGAGCCATACCTATTGCAAGTATTCCCCCAACTGTTCCTCCAGCCCCTTGCCGACTTAGTTCTGCTGCTACTTGGATGTTAAATACTGCTCCAGCTGCTACCCCAGTTATCAATACAATTAGGAAACTACCTGGCCCAGCCTCCATAAGTTGATCAGAGAGATCAATAGAATTTATACGTCCCTTTAGGGTCGCTGTAATTGCTTGGCCTCCTATAAGAAGACTGCTCCCAAGACGCCTAAGCCAACGAGGTGATTTCATTAATTCATTGCTTGCAAGTGTGCACCCTTGTCGGGCCAGCGTTTCATTATTAATAGTCCAAAGGAAACAAGCAGAGCAGGAATTAACCCCATGCAAATACGTATGGTGATTTGAGCTGTGGTTGGTTGGTTAAGGCAAAGGGTTAGGTTTTCGCATTCTGCCAATGACTGGTATCCAGAAAATGAAAGGAGAAGCCCAAGAAGTTGAACACTTAAGCCAATCCCTATCTTTTGAATTAAAACCATCCATGCTGTATACAACCCTGCAGGATGATCTGGGTCAGCGTCGATTGCATCAGGGAGTAAAGACCATGGAATTAGATATGCAGTAGATGCACCAAATCCGATCACCATAATAGTTGTAATTAATAAACCCATCTTTAGTCCCTCATATCCATAAGTAAATAGAGCACTTGTTGTTGCAACTGTTGTGGAAAGAGGAGGCAGGCACATAGCTACTAAGCAAGCACAAATCCATAATCCGCCTCCCCAAAAAAGCACCTTAACTCTTCCAAATTTATTTGATGAAAGGCTCCATACTTGAAGACCAACAAGAGCACTTAATTGAAATGGGATAGGTATCCACTTTGAGATTTCTTTTGGTACATGCATTACCTGCTCAAGAAAAATTAGAGAAACGGTTTGCATAAGCTGTAGTCCGCACCAAAGCAAAAGGTACAAACCAATAACTTGGAGAAACCTACCGTTATTAAGTATTCTTTTGACTTGATCTAATAATGCTTCTGAGTGCTGAATAGGTTGGCGTGCTTTTTTCGCAAAAGGGGCCAGACCCCAGCATGAAAAAATTGTAGACAAAGCTGCAATAGTACCTGTTATTTTACCCATTAAAAGAAAGCCACTATCCCCTTTTGAAAGGAGCCAAGCGGCAACAATTAGTCCGGTAAAACCTGCCATAATTGATCCTGTAAATCTTGCTGCATTTAGCCTTGTTCTTATCGCAGTATTTTCTGTTAATTCTGTTGAAAGTGCTGCATAAGGAAGGTTTACCCCTGTATATGCGGTCATTAAAAGTATTGACATAAATATGTAATAAGTAGTCTTTTGGGCGATGCCCCCAGGCGGAACCCACCAAATGGCCCCCAGAGCTATTCCTAAAGGAATAGAGGCTCCGATCATCCATGGCAATCTGGGACCCCATCGGGTTTTTGTGTGGTCACTTAGCCAGCCAATTAATGGGTCATTTATCGCATCCCAAATCTTTATAACCATTAACAGCGACCCTGCAATAAAAGCAGGCAGTCCAGCAGTCCCAGTAAAGAAGGGAAATAAATAAAACCCCAATTGGGTTGCAGCAAGACCTGTACCTGCATCTCCTAGCCCATAGGAGACCATTAATCTACGGCGCGCGGCCCTTTCTCTAGGTATTTTGTTGTTCAATCTATTTTGAAGGGGAGGCTCAAAGACATAATGAATGAGTAAAGAGCATCTAGACCTCTTATGTGTTTAGATGGTCTTCATCAACAAATGCGGGCGTAGTTTAGTGGTAAAACCTCAGCCTTCCAAGCTGATGATGCGGGTTCGATTCCCGCCGCCCGCTTTCCCACTTAAAAGCCTAAAGCCTTAAGGATTTAGAAAGCCCTTCATCTATGGCGACAACAAGGCTGCGATTTTCTAGGTCTATATTTGTTTTGTCCCAAACCGGTGGTTCTTTGGGAGCATCATTAGGGCTTTGATTTGCTGTATTAACTAAAAGGTTCCATTTAGTGCAAGGGTTAGGCAATTGGAAATTGAGGTTTTTAGGACATGCGTTCAATCCCATCCACATTGCTGCCTCATCATTTTTTAAATGGATGCTGAAACTAAGACTATGAGACCAACTACTAAAATCTGGTTTTCCTATTTCAATTCCATGCCATCGGATTGAAAATCTTTTTTCATCAAGTGTTAAATCAGAATCTTTTTCTGTTCTTGAGCTTGCAGGACTAAATATCGCAGGAAGCTGCTTGCGAATCTTTATTAGTCTTTTTACAAATTCCTGTAAAAGGCTATCGCAATCTTCAATATTCCAGATCATCCAACCCAAAGTACTGTCCTGACACCAGCTGTTGTTATTTCCACCTTGGCTTCGGCTTACTTCGTCACCCATGGCAATCATAGGTACCCCTGGACTGAGGAGAAGAGTTGCAAGAAGATTTCTTTTTTGACGAGCTCTTAGTTGGTTTAGGGAAATACTTGTACTGGGGCCTTCAATGCCATGATTCCAGCTGTTATTGTGATTCTCTCCATCACGATTGCTTTCCCCATTGGCAAGATTATGTTTGTGATTGAAACTAACTAGGTCATTCAGTGTAAAACCATCATGTGAAGTAATAAAGTTAATCGAACGCGATATGCAATTAGGATCATTATTGAATAGATCCGGACTCCCATTAAGTCTTTCCTTTAATTTCCAAACAGTGTTGTTGTCTCCCTTCCAGAAGGCTCTTAAATCATCTCGAAAATATCCATTCCATGTGCTCATCTTTTGAGAAGGAAAGTCACCGATCTTGTAGAGCCCTCCACAGTCCCAAGGTTCAGTTATAAGTTTTAAGTCACTTAATGTTGGATCAGCTTCAATAGCTTTGAAAAGAGGGGGGCTATCAAGAGGTTCTAAACCCTCGCCTCTGCTTAATGCTATTCCAAGATCAAATCTAAATCCATCAATGCCTAGTTCTGTTGCCCAACAACGCATAGATTCAATAATTAGTTGTTGAACAATGGGACGATTCGCTGCAATAGTGTTCCCGCATCCACTAACGTCTAAGTAATCCCCGTTTTCGTTTATATGGTAATAAAGATTCTCTGCAAACCCTTTCCAACTGATTACTGGACCATGATTATTTCCTTCAGTCGTATGATTGTAAACAACATCAAGAATCACCTCTATCCCAGCATCATGAAATGATGAAACCATTTTCCTGAATTGTTGCCTTGCTTGAAGTGAATCATTTCCTGCGATATATTCGTGGTGAGGAGTAAACCAGTTTATAGGGCTATAACCCCAATAATTTTTCTTGCCTCTAGGTGAATCTGAAGAATCGAATGCATATACTGGCAATAGTTCAACTGATGTAATTCCAAGTTGCTTTAGATAGGGAATCTTTTCAATCAAACCCAAGAATGTACCTCTATGCTTGAGATTAACTTCGGACGAAGATCTATGGGTGAAACCACCAACATGTAATTCATAAATGATACTTTTAGATAACACATGTCTTGGTCTAGGATGAGCAGTGAAGTCAAAGCTATCTCTTTCACAAACAACACCTTTTAAACAATTCTCTAAATTAGCCGAAGCACTTATTGTTAATTGTCTATTGTAAATCTCCCAACCTGTTATTGCTCTTGCACAAGGGTCTAATAAAACTTTTTGGGAATAATCAATAGAGTTATTGAGATTGCTTGATTGGTTTATATGGTAACCGTAGAAACATCCCGCACCTATTCCTTCAACTTCTATATGCCAGTAGTCTCCGGATCTATGGGAACTTGATAGCGTGATTATTTTGTTTGGCTTATTATCAAAAGCAGTTGAAAACAATAATAATTGAACTTGGGATGCAAATGGTGCAGCTACAGAGAAATTTACCCCTCTTTTCGTTATGGTGCTCCCAAGAGGCCATGGTGAGCCGATATTTGTCTTGGTCAATTGCCTCGATCTCGCATTTATGGAAGCAGTAACTACAAATTAATAGCAAAAGGAGCTTTATCAACGATATGAGTGGGACCTCTGAAAGAACGCAAGAGAACATGCCTTTATTCCTTGGGAATGATCTTTGTGCTTTTCAGGTAGATAGTTCTTCTACAGGTGGTATCGCTTGGTGGTTGGGTTCTGATGAAGAACCCTTATTGATTGACTGCCCAGATGTAACAAAGAAGAATATCGACATTTTGAAAAAACTTGCAAGGAATTCGAGGCCTCGGATCCTCCTGACAAGCAGAGAAGGCCATGGACGAGTAGCTGCGCTTCAAGCAGCACTTGATTGGCCTGTTTTGTTGCATGAGCAGGAGGCTTATCTATTGCCTGCTTTAGAAAAGGTTGAAACTTTTTCGGAGGAATTGGTTACAGCTGCAGGTGTTCGGCTTTTATGGACTCCAGGCCCTACCCCAGGCAGTTGTGTTGCCCATGTACAGGCATCATCGAATGTGCTGTTCTGCGGACGATTGCTCTCGCTTGTGGAGGTTGATCGATTGGCTCCTTTGCTGACTAGAAGGACTTTTCATTGGCGTCGCCAGCGAGAAAGTTTGAAAAAATTGCGCCAATGGGTTCCTTCAAATCCATTGCCATCACTGGCTCTTGGTTCAGGCTCCGTGGGGGGCGATTGTATGAGGCTTTTTGAGTGGGATGATTGGAAAGAGCCTTTTTTGGGAGATGAGCCTATGTTTAGTTAACCGTAAAAAGCATTGCGCCACAGGCTCTTTGGGTTGCCGTGTGGCTCTGGGCTTAATACCATTAGCGCGCTTAGGAATTTTTTTCTTGATGAAAACCATTTTTGGTTTCATCTCAGCCATTCCCCCGCTCCACTCACATTCCCAATGAACAAAGCTGATTTGGTCAACCTAGTTGCAGCTCGTACAGAGCTCACTAAGACTGATGTTTCACTGGTTGTTGATGCCGCTATCGACACCATCATTGATTCAGTCGTAGAGGGCAAGAAGGTATCCATTCTTGGATTTGGTTCTTTTGAACCTCGTGATCGTTCTGCCAGACAAGGTCTTAATCCTAAAACAGGTGAAAAGATCAAGATTCCTGCAAAGCGTGTTCCGGCTTTTACTGCTGGAAAAATGTTTAAGGACCGTGTACAGGGTTAGTCTAAAAATTACTTGCTATTCCGATTAAAAAAAGCGGCCTTTATTAGGCCGCTTTTTTTGTATTCTTTTAAACCTGAGTTCCATAAAAGAACTAAGCAAATTGGATCTGCCCGCACATTTGTCTAGGCAATTCGATGAAGGAAATCGTCTTCGGAAATATTCTTATCGAGGCCGATTTGCTCCGTCTCCTTCAGGTGTAATGCATTTGGGCAATCTTAGAACCGCTTTGCTTTCATGGTTGCGAGCACGACTTGAAGAAGGGATCTGGCTTTTAAGGGTTGATGATCTTGACTCAAGTAGAACTCGCCCAGGGGCTGTTGAAAGTTTTAAATCCGATCTTCTTTGGTTAGGACTTGACTGGGATGGACCTATTATTCGCCAGAGTCGAAGGAGAGGCCTCTACAGCACAGTGCTTTCGACGTTGAGGCGAAACGGTAGGGTTTATCCATGTCGCTGTAGTAGAAGGACATTAAGTCGACTTTCTGAAGAGAGTGGCAAAAAGAAACTATATCCAGGTACTTGTAAAGACCTTCGATTGTCTTGGGGGGCTCAAGAGGGGAGATTGCCAAGCTGGAGGTTAGATGTAAATAAAAAATTTAAAAAATCCTCTGGAGACATTGTTGTAAGACGATCAGATGGATTTATTGGATACCATCTAGCTACTGTTATTGATGAATTGACTCTTGGAATTACTGAAGTTGTTAGAGGTGAAGACCTTCGTGAAGGGATGTCGACACAGCTGGCTATTTTTGATGTAATCAATAGGCCCTCTCCGGTGGCATATCGACACGTCCCTCTTTTGCTTGACCGCAAAGGCAGCAAGCTATCAAAAAGAAATGGAAATTGCGGACTGGAGAAACTTAAGCAAACCGGACTGACTTCACCCAGAGTGGTGGGCTTATTAGCTGAGAGCCTTAATCTTGTTCCTAAAGGAGCAGAACTTAGTGC
>QCFP01000010.1 GCA_003280185.1 Prochlorococcus sp. AG-363-L02 | reverse complement strand
GGTCAAACTTTGGTTAGATGTATTGAGTGATGAAGATTGGAGTTATGTTCTTGAGGCGTTAACTCAAAAAGCACGATGGTCAGCTCAGTTATTAGCAGGTGTAATGCCTTCAGATATTGAACGAGCTTTTGCTGCTAGTGGAAGGAGGTTATTTCCTTTTAAGTTGCAGGAGGTCCGTAGTGAATGTAGTTGTCCAGATAAAGCAAATCCATGTAAACATATAAGTGCAATTTATTTTTTAATGGGAGATCGTTTTAGCGAAGATCCTTTTGTACTTTTTCAGCTTCGAGGTAGGAGTCGCGCCAAATTATTGGCTGACCTTGCCGATCAACGAAAACAAGTTTTATCAGCATTATTGGAAAACAATAAATCCGATGAGGATGTTGAAATTAGTAGTCAAGATGAACCTGCCGCTCCCAATTCCGTTGTTCTGGAACCGGAACTTTGGTGGCGTTATACCTACGGTCTCAGTGCTGATCTTGTTGTAATCACTCCTGCTATGGAGGGGGAAACAGGTTTGGATATAGCTGGTGACTTGCCTCTTGCACAAGACCCTATGTTTCCAGATGCACGTAATCGTTTTTTGAGTCACTTGAGATCCCAGGGGGAAATTTTGGCTCAGAAAGCAATGGTTCAGGCGATGGCTGCCGGTGATTGATGCTCCTTGGCTCACTCCTGAAAAAGTGAGACTTGTAAATTTAATTTTTATCTCTTATCAGGAAGCTTTTGGAAGTTCTCTGCTGGCTTGTAACTGTTCTGAGGGCAATAATCGCACCCTTAGCCAAGAGGTTTTTGCAATGCGAATGCCACTTTTGGCACATGATAGAAGTAGAGATCCTTTAGTTACATATGTAAATGCTTCGGCACTTCTACTTTGGCATTGTCGTTGGGATGAAATGGTTGGAATGCCTTCGCGAAAGACTGCACCAGCTGATCAACTCGAAGAACGTACTGCTCTTCTTAAGCGAGCATCTGTTAATTCATCACTGATTGGTTATAGAGGTATTCGTATCGATAGCTTAGGTCGCGAGTTTTATATAAAGAATGCGCGGATTTGGACGATAAGGACCAAGGATGGAATTTCTTGTGGACAAGCGGCAACATTTCCTAGCTGGTGGTTTCTTTAGATGAATCCTTTTCAACAACATAGGCAGAACTAGAACAAGATCGGCACAATTGGATTAGGTCGATATTTCGAATATCAGATCCTTGTGTTTTTGACATTTCTCTTGATTTGTCATTTCTCGTTAAAGCCCACCACGATTCAGGATCTTTATGGAACGCCGTAAGCTATTAACTAATGGTGCTACTGCAGTCGGTGCGGTTGTTGGAACTGGGATTTTGAGCTCATGCAAAATCAGTCGGGAAGATCAAGTTAAGAATTTTTCATTGCCAAATATTCGCTGGAGGATGGCCACTAGTTGGCCGCATTCATTGGATACTATTTTTGGTGGTGCGTTGACTATTAGTCAACGGGTCAATGAGCTGAGTGGTGGGAGGTTTCAGATTAGACCTTATGCGGCAGGTGAGATTGTGCCTGGGCTCGAGGTCTTAGATGCGGTTCAGGCTGGTTCTGTTGAATGTGGACATACAGCTAGTTATTACTACATCGGTAAAAATCCCTCTTTTGCATTTGGCACTTCTGTTCCCTTTGGATTGACGGCTCAGCAGCAAAATGCTTGGTTATATCAAGGGGGAGGGAATGATGAGATTAATCGAGTTTATTCGGATTTTGGTGTTATTAGTTTTCCTGCAGGAAATACAGGTGCGCAAATGGGTGGTTGGTTCAAGAAAAAATTGGATGGACTTGATTCATTGCAAGGGTTGAAAATGCGTATCCCAGGTCTTGGTGGCAAGGTAATGGCTCAGTTAGGAGTCAATGTTCAAGTTCTTCCTGGAGGTGAAATTTATTTAGCATTAGATAGAGGTGCAATTGATGCTGCAGAGTGGACAGGACCTTATGACGATGAGAAGTTAGGTTTAGCACGTGCAGCAAGGTTTTATTATTATCCAGGCTGGTGGGAACCAGGCCCTACCTTGACAGGTCTTGTTAATCAGAAGGCTTGGGAGAAGTTGCCTAGTGAGTATCGGGCTATTTTTTCGACTGCTTGCTATGAGGCGAATCTCACTATGCTTAGTAGTTATGACAGCTTGAACGGATCTGCGCTTACTAGGCTTGTCAAGAATGGAACTGAATTAGTTCCTTATAGCTTTGATGTTCTTGATGCTGCTCAAAAGGCAGCCTTTCAACTTTACGCAGATATGTCAAATGGTGATGTTACTTTTCGGAGGCTTTTTAATCAATGGCAGCTATTTCGTACGGAGGTTTCTGCATGGAACAAAATCAATGAATTCTCCTTCTCGTCTTTTTCCTACAACTCTGTAGGAATTTGATTATGAAGGGTTGGCTTGTCTTGTCTAATCGTCTCGAAACCCTTGTCAAACTTTTGGCGGTAATTTCACGATGGGCTGTATTTATGATGTTAGCTGTGGGTTTTTGGAATGTTGTGGGTAGATATGTGGGAGCAGCTATTGGATATAACTTGAGTTCAAATCGTTTAATTGAAGGTCAATGGTATTTATTTGATTTGTTTTTTCTACTCGGATTGTCTTGGACATTACAACGTAAGGGGCATGTACGAGTAGATGTGTTGCAGACAAGGTGGAGTCCGCGTCAGAAGAGACGAATGGATTTAGTCGGTATTTGTTTTCTTTTAATTCCTTTTGCTGTTTTAGTGATTTTTTTATCGATTCAACCTGCCTTGTATTCATGGAGTATTGGAGAACTTTCTCCTGACCCAAATGGTTTGCCTCGGTATTGGGTAAAAAGTCTTGTCCCCCTTGGTTTTTTCCTTTTGCTTTTACAGGGTTTGGCTGAGTTGATTAAGTCCTTAGTGTTTCTCAGGGATTCATCAATCTTCTTGAAATTTTATGGTCTGAAAAATGAGGAGGATTCACTTGGTTGAAATAAATATTGTTGGTTATGTGATCAGCCTGGACCTTGTAGGAATTTTAGGACCAGGGATGTTTTTTGCTTTGGTAATCGCGCTTTTGAGTGGTTATCCAGTTGCCTTTTGTTTAGGTGGAATTTCAGTTTTGTTTGCGTTACTTGGAATTGGCTTAGGCGTCTTTGATCCCTTATTTGTAACAGCATTACCCCAAAGAATTTTTGGAGTCATGTCGAATTTCACATTGCTAGCGATACCTGGTTTTGTGTTTATGGGAGCGATGTTGGAAACTTCCGGGATTGCTGAGAGACTTTTGGAAAGTATGGGAACGTTGTTAGGTCGTCTTAGGGGTGGGTTGGCACTCGCAGTAGTGCTAGTGGGTTCTTTACTTGCTGCGACAACGGGTGTTGTGGCAGCAACAGTAACCACTATGGGAATGATTTCATTACCTGCAATGCTTCGTGCTGGCTATAACCGTTCTTTAGCTACCGGTGTAATAGCCGCATCAGGCACTTTAGGGCAGATTATTCCTCCAAGCATAGTTTTAGTTGTGTTAGGTGATCAGCTGGGAATTTCAGTAGGAGATCTCTTCCTTGGTTCTTTGATTCCAGGGATATTGATGGCTTTAGCATTTGCTGGATATGTTGTAGTGATTAGTGCTTTGAAACCCGAGCTGGCTCCACAACAGGCTTCTTCTAATCTGTCTTTTTCTCAAATACTGAATTTATTGAAGGTGATGACACCTCCTTTGGGACTGATCTTCTTGGTTTTGGGAAGTATTTTTTTTGGATTAGCTACTCCTACTGAAGCAGGTACTTTGGGGGCCTTTGGAGCAATGGGTTTGGCAGCTATGAATGGTGGTTTTAGTCGTCAAGCACTTTCAAGAGTTTGTGATGAAACACTTAGAACAACATCAATGGTCATGGCAATATTAATTGGGTCTACTTCCTTTAGTTTGGTTTTTCGTGGGATTGGTGGAGATGAGCTGATTGCTGATTTACTACTGAATTTACCTGGGGGCAAATTTGGCTTTATGACCATAAGCATGCTGACAATTTTTCTATTAGGGTTTTTTATTGATTTCTTTGAAATTGCTTTTATAGCCGTACCTCTTTTATTGCCAGCCGCAAGACAATTACTCGGACCGGATGCATTGATCTGGTTGGGGGTTGTCATTGGAGCAAATTTGCAAACTTCTTTTCTCACACCACCTTTTGGTTTTGCGCTTTTCTATTTACGTGGCGTCGCGCCCAAGGAGCTTCCGACTAGGGATATATATTTTGGAGCCTTGCCTTTTGTGGCACTTCAGCTTGCTGTTTTAGTATTGATAATAGCTATACCTGGGCTTGTAAATTGGCTGCCTAACCTTGCTTATTCCTGATTATTCGCATACCAGTCAAATTATTTGTACAGTTTTAGGGATGGTTGAAGCACCTTTTAGCTGATCTGACCTGGAGCATTAATTTCACAATGAATAGTACGGATTCCAGACTATCTCTTCAATGTGAAGACATTGCGATAGATACAACCACGATTCGGTCGTTGGATTGGGATCGTAGTCGTTTTGATATTGAATTTGGGCTTCGTAATGGGACTACCTATAATTCTTTTTTAGTCAGAGGTGCTAAAACAGCGCTTATTGATACTTCTCATAAGAAATTTCAGAACATCTGGTTTAGCTTATTACAAGAGCAGATTGACCCAAGTTCGATTGATTATTTGATTGTGAGTCATACAGAGCCTGACCATTCTGGATTAATAGGTGATCTGCTTCGAGTGAATCCACAGATTGAAATTGTTGCGTCGAAAGTTGCAATTCAGTTTTTGAAAGATCAGTTAAATCAACCCTTTCGTTCAATATCAGTCAAGTCAGGAGATACGCTGGATTTGGGGATTAATTCAATAAGTGGAATTGCTCATATCTTTGATTTTTTGAGTGCTCCCAATCTTCATTGGCCCGATACAATTTTTTCGTTTGATCGTGCTACAGGTGTTCTGTATACCTGTGATGCCTTTGGTTTGCATTATTGTTCGGATGATCTGTTTGATACTAATCCTGAAGCGATTGGCCCAGACTTTCGTTTTTATTACGATTGCTTGATGGGACCTAATGCCAGGAGCGTTTTGCAAGCGTTAAAGAGAATGGATCAGTTACCTGAAATTACTACAATCGCAGTGGGTCATGGACCATTGTTGAAAGAACATCTCACTTTATGGGTTAATAATTATCGGAAGTGGAGTGGTATACGAACTCAAGGTGAGAATTATGCAGCTGTTTGCTATTTCAGCCAATATGGTTTTTGTGATCGATTAAGTCAATCTATTGCGCATGGAATTAGCAAAGCGAATGCTCAGGTTCAGTTAGTTGATTTACGAGGATCTGATGCTCAAGAGCTTAGTGCTTTGATTGGTGAAGCAACTGCTGTTGTGGTTCCGACCTGGCCTAGTGATCGGGGGGCAGAAGTACAAAGCTCAATTGGAACCATGCTTGCAGCCTTGAAACCTAAACAATGGATAGCTGTTTACGATGCATATGGCGGGAATGATGAGCCAATTGATTCTGTGGCGAATCAATTAAGGTCATTGGGCCAGAAAGAAGCGTTTGCTCCGCTTCGTGTCCGTATGCCACCAGACGGGAAGATATATCAGGAATTTGAGGAGGCTGGCACTGATTTGGGTCAGCTACTGAATCGTAAAAAAACTATTGCGATGATGAAAAGTCTAGATGGAGAGGTAGATAAGGCTTTGGGTCGTATTAGTGGAGGTTTGTATATAGTTACAGCTAGCCAAGGGGATCAGAGCAACGATCGACGTGGTGCAATGGTTGCTAGTTGGGTGACCCAAGCAAGTTTTAATCCGCCAGGGATTACGGTTGCAGTTGCTAAAGACAGGGCTATTGAGGCATTGATGCAGGTTGGGGATAGATTTGTGCTTAATGTTTTACGAGAGGATAATTTTCAACCTTTGCTGCGTCACTTTCTGAAGCGTTTCCCTCCAGGGGCAGATCGTTTTGAGGGAGTTAATATCCTAGAGAATGTAGCCAAGGGTGGACCTATTCTTGCTGGTGCTTTGGCATATTTGAGCTGTTGTGTTGAAAAAAGATTAGAAGGTCCAGATCATTGGATAGTTTATGCGGTTGTTGAGCAGGGAAACATTTCGGACACCGATGTTAGAACGGCCGTGCACCATCGTAAAGTTGGTAATCATTACTAATGGGACTTTTTTTTAATAGCAACTCTGAGAATCATCCTGACCAGTTGGAGATAGTAAAGATTCCAATTGAGCCAGGCTTGGTTTGTTTAAGGGGCTTAAGCCCTAAGAGGTTGAGATTTGAACTTGAATATGGTTTAGAGCGGGGTAGTACAGACAATTCTTTTTTGTTTATTTCTTCTTTGGCAGATCGGAATAATGCTCACGTTGTGGTTTTAGTTCATCCACCAGGAGGAATTTATTCCAAAGTCTTTCTACCTGCACTTGCAGACGCTTTGCCAACAAAAATATCTAAGTTTTACGTTGTCATTGGCCATGTTAATCCTAATCGAGTGGCTTTTTTGAAGAAATTAGTTGATTTGTATCCCTTTATTGAATTAGTCAGCTCAAATCCTGCTGCGCAATTATTGAATGACCTTTGGGAACAGAAGAAAACAAATAGTCAAGGGAATGGTAGAAATGTGAATTTTGTTCCGATCTCTGCTTTACCGCTTGTACATGTGATTAAGCAGGAACAACAACTTTTACAATTTGAGGAGCGTCCAATACGTTTGCTTCCTGCGCCATCGCCAAGATGGCCAGGAGGCCTTTTGGCTTTTGATGAACTATCAGGCCTTTTGATGAGTGATAAATTCTTTGCATCTCATATTTGTACCCCTGAGTGGGGAGAAGTTAATAGTAGTAGTACAGATGAGGAACGTCGACATTTTTACGATTCACTCATGTACTCAATGTCAACGCAAGTCGAGTTAATTCTTGATCGTATTGACGAACTTAATATTCGTACAATTGCTCCAGTTCATGGTCCGGCTATAGATTCTAGTTGGCGAAGTCTTGTTAGTAATTATCGGAGATGGGGTGAAAGTCAGCATCGTGACTCTTTAAAGGTTGTTCTTCTTTTTGCAAGCGCTTATGGCAATACTGCTGCAATAGCTGATGCCTTATCAAGAGGTGTTGGTCGGACAGGTGTGCGTATTGATATTCATAATTGTGAATTTACATCTACTGCTGAATTGATTCAGGCTATTAGACAAGCGGATGCATATCTGATTGGTTCACCTACGCTTGGAGGCCATGCTCCCACCCCGATAGTTTCAGCTTTAGGAACACTTTTGGCAGAAGGAGATCGCAAAAAAAAGGTTGGGATTTTTGGTAGTTATGGTTGGAGTGGAGAGGCTTTGGATCTTCTGGAAAACAAATTACGGAATGGTGGCTTTTCTTTTGGCTTTGAACCAATCAAGGTAAAGTTTACCCCTGATAAATCAATGATAAGAAAGTTAGAGGAAACAGGGACTCACTTTGCAAGAGCGTTGATAAGAGCTGATCGTCGTTTACGACGACCTGCTTCGGGAGGGTTGAGTATTAGCCGAAGCGATTCTTCTGTTTTGGCATTAGGAAGAGTCGTTGGTTCGTTGTGTGTTCTCACGGTTCGTCAAGGATCTGGAGAAGAGGCTTTAAGTGGAGCTATGGTTGCAAGCTGGGTTAGCCAAGCGAGTTTTTCGCCTCCTGGGTTCACAGTCTCTGTGGCAAAAGATAGGGCTGTGGAGACTTTGCTTCATAGAGAGGATGTTTTTGCTTTAAATGTTCTTGCTGAAGGCAGAGAGAAGGATTCGATGAAACAATTTCTTCAGCCTTTTGCAGCGGGAGCTGATAGATTTGACGGATTGGAATTAGAAGTTAGCCCAGGTGGGCAACCTCTTCTTAAAAACTCAATTGCTTGGCTTGAAGCATGTGTTAAAGAGAGAATGGAATGCGGAGATCATTGGTTGATATATGCAGAGGTTCTCGATGGACGGGTTTTAGATCTTGATGGAATTACTGCAGTACATCACCGAAAAACAGGTGCGACTTATTAGATCCACTAGTTTTGATAAAACCCAATCAAGTTGCTTAACTGATTTCTGATGTCGTCTCTAAAGGATCTTTTGATTATCACAGCAAGTAATGGGGAGAATTTAAAACTTGCAAAACGGTTTGTTCAAATTGCTGCAGGCCTTGGTCTAAATCCGCCTGTGGTGGATTTGACAGAGTTTGATTGTCCTTTGTACAACCCAAGGACGCATGCAAAGCTCGATATTCCCTCAGAAGTGGCTGTTTTAAGCCAAGAGTTACTTTCTTATGAACGTTGGGTGATATGTGCCCCTGAATATAACGGCTCAATCCCACCTGTTTTGACAAGTGCAATTGCTTGGCTTTCTGTTCAAGGTGATGATTTTCGAAATCTTTTTAATGGTCGCCCTATTGCTATGGCTAGTTTTTCAGGGGGTGGTGGTCTCGAGCTTCTTTTATCTTTACGGATTCAGTTGACCCATTTGGGTGCTGAAGTTCTTGGCAGACAGCTGATGAGCAATAGCTCAAAGCCTGCCAAGGATTCCTCTATAGAGGATTTATTGATCCGATTAATGCAAAAGAAACTACTGAAGCTTTGATTTGGGATAAAGGGCTTAAAGCTGCTTTTATTTATCTCCCAAATAAGTATGAGGAATTTTTAGTTACCTTTAACACTATATATAGTTCTATTATTTTCAGCTGAAGATCTTTTCGACCAGGCCTTAATGACCGAAATGTCATGACATGACCATGATTTTTA
The DNA here is from genome assembly GCA_003280185.1 of Prochlorococcus sp. AG-363-L02. The sequence goes on along the minus strand of QCFP01000010.1, from coordinate 18,460 downwards.
GTTGAATCATAAAGATTTTAAGTATTTACTCACTCCGCTACATATTGTGTATTGAAATATGAGCAACGCTAAGTTTCTTTTCCTTTAGTGATGTCATCACCTCACTCTGGACATGATCCTTTTATTAGATATCGAGGATTTCTTCTACTTCAAGAGGTCAATAAAACGTGGCTAGTCAGGCCTGAACGTAGCCCTATGAATTTTCTTCCTTTTAGGATTGCTAATAGCTCTGTTGAAGATGTTAAAAAGAAGGTGGATAGGCTGCTTTTGCAAGACAATCAATTCAAGCAAGCAGCCTAATTTTTTTAAGCTGCTTGTGGAGGTGTGGGATTGTCTTGTGGCTGAAGAGGCAACACTAATGTTGCCATCCTTTCAGGTCTCTCAGGCCTTTGTTTTTGTGGCTGTCTTATTCCGAATGGAACTCTTATTACATTTGTGCCTTCCATAGCAAGCGTTTGGCCTTTGTGAAGGGTTGCTTGAAGTCCCTGATCAAGGCAAGGAAGTTTCAATTCCTTGTTGTCTTGTCCTGGAAAACAATGTTTGACTGAAGTTTCGCTATCCATGCTGTCCCCCCAGCGATTGGTCTAGCTGCGCAGCAGTATGGTCAAAATACTGGCTTACAGCGTGAAATTAAACCAAAAATTCGGTTTTCGGTGAAAATTTACCGCTTTCAGGGGAATTGCGCTAGTGCTGGTGTATCTATCTTGACTAGCTGAGTTCTTCCATGGAGCTGCAGGTGCATACGAGATTTCTATCTCCATAGGCGTTGTTTATTCTTGAAACCGATGGCCAGAACTTGTTTTTCAGTTGTATTTCGAATGGAAATGCCCCCTCTCTGCGTGAGTATGGGCGGTCCCATTCTTCGGAGGTAATAGCAGTCAAAGTGTGCGGAGCATGTTTAAGAGGATTGTTTTGTGTGTCACTACGTCCATCTTCAATTGCTTGGATTTCTTTTCTGATCGCAATCATTGCATCGCAGAATCGGTCTAATTCATTCAAGCTCTCACTTTCTGTGGGCTCGATCATAAGGGTTCCTGCCACTGGCCAACTTATGGTTGGTGCATGAAAGCCATAGTCCATAAGTCTTTTCGCAATATCATCAACTTCCACCCCTGTAGATCGCTTGAGCTCTCTTAAATCCAAAATACATTCATGTGCCACTAGATGATGAGCACCTGTAAATAATACTGGATAATAAGGATTTAGTTTCCTAGCTACGTAATTGGCTGACAATAAAGCTATTGAACTAGCTTTCTGCAGGCCTTTATAACCCATCATTCTTAAATACATCCAGCTGATAGGAAGAATGCCCGCGCTTCCCCATGGGGCGGCGGATATTGCACCAATTGATTCTTTTTGACTGTTTTTGCTGAGTGGGTGAGATGGGAGATAAGGAACTAAATGTTGTGCTACTCCTATAGGTCCGACTCCAGGTCCACCACCACCATGCGGAATGCAAAATGTTTTATGTAAGTTCAGGTGACATACATCAGCACCATATTTACCTGGTTTGCATAGACCAACTTGCGCATTCAGGTTGGCTCCATCCAAATAAACTTGACCACCATGAGTGTGAATAATGTTGCAGATTTTCCGAATTTGTACTTCAAAGACACCATGTGTTGATGGGTATGTAACCATTAACGCGGCTAATTTTGAAGAATATAATTTTGCTTTATTTTGTAAATCATTTATATCAATATTACCATTCTCATCGCATTGAATGGGTACAACCTTCATGCCTGCCATAACAGCACTGGCTGGATTCGTGCCATGAGCACTTGTAGGTATTAGGCATATATTTCTATGTTCTTCTCCGCATGAGTGATGCCACGAACGGATAATTAGTAGGCCTGCAAATTCACCTTGAGAACCGGCATTAGGCTGTAGTGATATTCCTGAGAAACCGGTTAAATAACCAAGCCAATCCTCAAGATCGGAAATCATTTTTTGATACCCTAAGGTTTGATAACTTGGGGTAAATGGATGTATCGAGGAAAAAGTTGACCAGCTAATTGGACTTAATTCAGCGCAAGCATTTAGTTTCATCGTGCAACTCCCAAGAGGGATCATTCCATGAACCAATGAAAAATCCTTCGTTACTAATTGCTGCATGTATCTCAGCAACTCGGTTTCACTTCTATAAAGGTTAAAAACAGCTTGCTCTAACCAAGGCTCTTGTCTTAGAGGAAGACCATCAAGTTCTTCTGCAAGGGAGATTTTAAATTCATGCAGGTCAGGGTTTGGTTTTTTATTGACATCTGCCAGGATTTCTAGAAGTAGTTTGACCTCTCGCTCGTTGCTAAGTTCATCAAAGCTGATCCCAAAGCCTTGTGCTGATTCTTCGCTTGCGCCTAGAGGCAGAATTCTTAGATTAAATCCTTTTAATAAGGCTTCCTTGTGTACTTCGGGGGCATGAGAACAAATGACGTCAATGCTATCGAAACGGTTAATATCTTTAACTTTATAATCTAGTTTTTTCAGGCCTATTTCAAATTTTCTTCGTAAGTTAATTATTCTTTCAGCAATTGCTTTTAGTCCTTCTGGACCATGATGAATGGCAAAAAATGAGGCCATTATTGCTAATAGCACTTGAGCTGTACAAATATTGCTTGTTGCTTTATCGCGACGGATATGCTGCTCTCTTGTTTGTAAGGCAAGCCTTAAAGCAGTGTTTCCTTCAGTATCTATTGATTTCCCAACAAGTCTTCCAGGAACTTGCCTTTTAAATTTCTCTTTGGTTGCGAAAAAAGCAGCATGTGGTCCGCCGAAGGCAATAGGGATTCCGAGTCGCTGGACACTTCCGATCGCGATATCAGCGTCTAGCTTCCCAATTGGTGAAAGTAAGACCTGTGCAAGTGGATCAATCGCTACCGTTGCGATTGCATTTACAGTATGAGCCTTTTTAATAAGTTGGACTGGATTCCAAATTTCTCCATTTTTACCTGGTAATTGTAGAAGTACACCAAAAACATTTTCGTCAAATATAAATTTTTTGGGATCATCTATTTCAATTTTTATTCCTAGAGGTTCAGCTCTTGTTTGTAGAATTGAGAGTGTTTGTGGAAAGACTTCTCGATCTACTAAGTAGCGCTTTGCATTTTGTTTTTTGCATGCAGAAAGACTTACAGTCATAGCTTCTGCAGCGGCTGTCCCTTCATCCAGGAGAGAAGCATTCGCAATAGGTAAACCTGTTAATTCACTGATCAGTGTTTGGAAGTTGAAAAGGGCTTCGAGTCGGCCTTGAGAAATTTCTGCTTGATAAGGGGTGTAGGCCGTATACCAGGAAGGGTTCTCTAAGATTTGGCGCTTAATCAAAGATGGCGTTGATGTGCCGTAATAGCCCAATCCAATCAGTGAACGCTTAAGTATGTTTTTATTCGCAATTTCATTCAGCTCTTCTAAGGCCTCAGTTTCAGAGCATCCCCAAGGTAGGTTTGTGTCTATTGATTTTTTCTCGAGGATTTCTGAAGGAATAACTTTGGCTATAAACTCACCGAGGTCTGAATGACCAAGTTCTTGGAGCATTTTTTGCTGGTCTAGAGCATTCGGGCCAATATGCCTTGTAAGAAACTCTTCACAGTAAATGCTTGAAGCCTCAATGGGCTGCTTTTCAAGCACGATTAGCTTTTAGCGAAGGTGTATATAACCTTAGAAAATCTTTTGTACATATGAAGCATTGGATTGACTTTGTTATTCGAGTTATTTGGGATTGACCTTGTTGGAATAAGTTGTTGCATCCATAAGTTGGTCTATTTCGTTTGGATCGCTAGGACGTAGCAGCATTAGCCATCCTTTGTCATGAGGATCGTTTTGAAGTTCTTCAGGGCTATCTAGGACCGATTGATTGATCTCTAAAACTTCTCCACTAATAGGGGAATACATATCTTCAACTGCTTTGACTGATTCTACTGAACCAAAGCTTTTACCTCGAATTAGTTGGGTACCGGTTTCAGGCAGGTCAACAAAAACTATGTCACCTAGTTGATCTACAGCATATGCACTGATGCCTATTTTGACGACATCTCCTAAGGGATTGGCATACTCGTGGCTATCCGCAAAGTGTAAGTGTTCTGGAAAGTTAAAGGCCATGTGTTGGGCCAAGTAGAGCTAGTTGGTGGTAGGGAAAGAAATTAATTTCGCTCTTATGAGAGCGATTAATGCTCGCCTTAAAGCAATTTTGACATGTGTGTGATGGGTTCCACCTTGTATGTATAAGTTGAAAGGTGGTTTTAGAGGTGCGTCAGCAGAAAATTCGCTTGTGCTCCCATCAATAAATGTGCCACCTGCCATGAGTAAATCATTGCTGTAACCAGGCATCTCTCCTGGTATTGGGTCTAGATATGAACCGATTGGTGAAGAGGCTTGGAATGCTTTACAAACTACTGTTAGTGCTTCCTCACTTTTTAAGCAAACTGCCTGAATAATATCTCCTCGACTTTGTCCAGATGTTGGGTTTACATCAAATCCAAGAGATGAAAAAACTTCTGCAATCAGCTCAGCCCCAATAAGCGCTTCTGAAACCATTTGAGGAGCTAGGAAGAGACCTTGTAACACTAGTCGATATAAATCAAAACCACTTCCACCTTTACTTCCTATACCAGGTGAAGTTAAGCGATAGCAGGCCTGTTCAACTAAATCAGTTTTTCCAGCTATATAACCACCTGTAGGGGTAATAGTTCCTCCAAGATTCTTTATTAAGGAGCCAGCTATTAGGTCAGCCCCTACTTCAGTTGGCTCTTTATCTTCTACAAATTCTCCGTAGCAATTATCTACAAAACATACACATTTTGGTTGCTTCTTGTGTATTTTTTCGCATAAGACTTTAATGGAATCAATTCTTAGAGAAGGCCTCCAGCTATAGCCACAACTGCGTTGAATTAAAATCATTTTTCTTGGAGTTTCTAAAGCCTTGTCTAGTCCTTCTAAATCAACTGTTCCATCATTCCTTAGGTTCAGTTCTTCGTAGGAGACACCAAAATCAATTAGTGATCCCTGTCCTTTCCCTCTTGTCCCAATTACTGCCTCTAGGGTTTCGTAAGGTTGTCCGGTTATGCACAAGAGCTCATCCCCCGGCCTAAGCACTCCAAATAATGCGCTGCAAATTGCATGTGTTCCACTCACGAGTTGTAAACGGATGGCAGCCTTCTCAGCACCTAGTACTCTTGCGAATACCCGGTCTATTGCTTCTCTATTTTCATCACCATGGCCGTAGCCTGTAAAGCTAGAAAAGTGTTGTGTTCCAATGCGTTCTGATGAGAACGCATCTAAAACTTTTTCAAGGTGGCCCATCACGCAGGTAGTTTTTGCAGAAGCGGAACTCTGAATTCGTTTAAAAGCAGAGGCTATTTCGTTATTGGCCCATGCCTCGATTAAATGCTCGTTGAGTTCATTGGAGGGAAGTTTTTGCACAAAAAGTCTTATTGGGGATAAAAGTTGTTTTAGATTCTCCTTGTTGCTATTCAGTACGTTCTCTTTTGATCTTGTACTGAACGCAGTTTCAATCTAGGGGGTTTGCTTTGGTATCAGATATTTCAGTATCCCAAAAGACTAGTAGGGAGCGGCGATTAAGGGAGGGGATTGGTTTACGACGGAAACGGTTGCCTTTGTCTCAAAGAAAATTTAGAGCTGGGACAACAGGCTTTATGTTTTTGATGCACGTGGCTGCTGTTTTTGCCTTGCTTCCAAGGTTTTGGAGCTTGCCAGCTGTTTTAGCTTTTTCTTTCCTTTATTGGGTAACGGTTTTAGGTGTAACGCTTGGCTTGCATAGACTTCTCGCTCATAGGAGTTTTGATACACCAGTCTGGGTTGAGAGAATATTTGTTTTTATGGGATCTTTAGCTTGTCAAAGTGGACCTATCGAATGGGTTGCACTCCACAGGCATCATCATAAGTTTTCTGATCAGCCAAATGACCATCATGATGCTGGTCGTGGTTTTTGGTGGAGTCATAGTGAGTGGATGTTGCATGAGATACCTGCTCTTCGTATAAGTGATAAATTTGTTGGTGATCTAGTCCAAGACCCCTTTTACTGTTGGCTTGATCATTGGTTTTTGCTGTTACAAATACCTCTCGGATTAGCCCTTTATTGGGTGGGGAATTTAACTCAGGTTCATGGAGGAGGCTTAGGTCTATTTTTATGGGGAGTTCCCTTGAGATTAGTTGTTGTTTACCATGTGACTTGGTTAGTCAATTCTGCTACACATAAATTTGGCTATAGAAATTTTGATTCGCCAGATTTGTCTACTAATTGTTGGTGGGTCGCTATTTTTTCATTTGGAGAGGGTTGGCATAATAACCATCATGCTTATCCAATGAGTGCCCGTCATGGATTGCGATGGTTTGAATTTGATTTCACATGGCAACATATAAAACTATTGAGAAACCTAGGATTAGCTCGTCAAGTCCGTCAGGCGAAATATCTTCCATGAGCATTTCTTTCCTTGATTTTTTTTGATTCAATACGAAGAGTATTTAAGAAGTCATTGGCGCCTTGTTTCGGGTTTCCACCTAGAGCAATATGGGTTGCATTTAAGTCAAGTAATTCTCCATCAAGATCTTCGGCGCTGTAGTCCTTAATGCCTGCCATTACTGCTGCAAAACGTTCTCGTCTAGATAATTTCTCTATTGGATAGGCTGTCATTACTGTTTCGCGGCAATTACGCCATGTTTTGCCAGCGCATAAATATTCTGCCAGTGCTGCACTTAGCCCTGTCGCCTCTTCATCTTCGATATACCAATCAAAGCAATTGGGTAAAGGGGCTAAGCCGATAAAAATTTCGAATAATTTTCCAGCTCCTAATGGTTTGCCATCATCACCTGTCAAAGGTTGGGAGGCCTTTGAAAGTACATCAAGTAATTCTGGATGAACTTCTGCTAAATGCTCTTCTACATTTTCGATCCCTGCAAAAAGCACTTCATTGGCTTGAGCCAGAGCTAAGAAAACTTCTGGACCAGGCGAGGAAAGCTTTCCATTTCTGAGATTGGATATTTGAGAACTATGAACTTTTCCGAGGTCTAATGCTTCTGCAAGTGCGGGCAGAATTTTATGCGACCAACCATTCCTCTCATGCCATACATGGATGAGATGGGCCATTGCCCGCCGTCCATCTGACAGCCGATCGCGAAATCCAATGCTCAAGAAATAAGATTCAAGATCATGTTTGCTGGATGATACGGATCCTGATCTATTATTATATCCCGACCGTTTGCGGATTGCTCATGGCTTCAGGTGTGTTTGCTGCCCCAGCTCCTTTGTCTAGGCCTGTAGCCTCCCGTAAGGCAATGGAATATTCCGAAAAGTTGCAAGTCTCTTCAAAAGGTATTACTAAGCACTGGAAAAAAGAACAAAAGCGCTGGGGAACGATTGGGTTCATGATCGTTATCCATTTATTAACAGTATTTGCTCTATTCCCAAAATTTTGGAGTTTTCAAGCTGTTTCAGCTTTGTTGATTTTGTATTGGGTGACAGCATGTTTGGGCGTCACCCTTGGTTATCACAGGCTTCTTTCTCATCGCTCATTTCGAGTTCCAAGATGGTTAGAGCGATTTTTTGCTACTTGTGGTGCCTTGAGTTGTCAACATGGACCTATTGACTGGGTAGGCCTACATCGTCATCACCATACTTTTTCTGATACTGATGCGGACCATCACAACAGTCATAGAGGTTTTTGGTGGAGTCATATGGGATGGATGTTTCAACCTATTCCTGCGATGAAAGCTGTTTCTCGATTAAGCGGAGATTTATATAGAGACCCTTACTATCGTTGGCTGAATAAAAATTTTCTCTTGCTTCAAGTCCCTTTAGGGGCAATGCTTTTTTGGATTGGTACGATTAATGGAGTAGGCGGCTGGTCAATGGTTCTTTGGGGAATACCACTTCGTTTAGTTTTGGTTTATCACGTTACTTGGTTAGTTAATTCTGCTACCCATTGTTGGGGCAGTGAGGTCTATGACAGTGGTGATAATTCTAAGAACAATCCTTGGGTAGCAGCTCTGACTTTTGGGGAGGGTTGGCACAACAATCATCATGCATACCCTAACTCAGCTCTACAAGGTCTCCAAGCAGGACAAGTAGACTTGACCTGGCAGCATATACGTCTTCTTAGGTTTCTTGGTTTGGCCAGCAAGATTAGATTGCCTGCTAAGTATTAGGGTTAGGTGAAGTACATGTTCAATTCTTTTTAGGCGCTATGGCTAAGCGAGTACAAGTAGTTCTTAATGAGGATATTCTTAGCCTTGGCAAGAACGGAGATCTGGTTGAGGTTGCTCCTGGATATGCAAGGAACTTTTTATTACCTTTTGGGAAAGCTCTACCCGTTACTCCCGCGGTTTTGAAACAGGTCGCTCATCGGAGGGCTAAGCAGGCTGAGCATGAAGCAGCACTTAAACAAGAAGCAATTGATTTTCAAACTGCCCTAGTCACTATTGGAAGGTTTACTGTCAAGAAACAAATTGGGGAAGATGAAGTTTTATTTGGCACAGTGACCAATGGGGATGTCGCGCAGGTCATTCAAGAAGCTACGAAAAAGGAGGTAGACAGAAGAAATATCACTGTCCCTGAAATCCATCGTGTTGGAAGTTACAAAGTTCAAGTAAAGCTTCATACTGATGTCACTGCAGAGATCAATCTTGAAGTTGTTAGTTACTGATTTGTTGCAAGGTTGGATTGTCAAGTCAAAGTAGGTTTCGGTTAGTTTTGAAGTTTTCATATGGTTCCTCCTAAATCATCAAAAAATTTTGATACCAATGGCAAGGGTTCCGAGCCTATGGGAAGGAGGCTTGATTCTCTAGAACCTCGTTTTGAATCACCCCCGGATCTTTTACCTCCGCAAAATTTGGAGGCCGAGGAATCGGTGTTAGGCGGAATACTGCTTGATCCGGATGCAATTAGTCGAGTGGCTGATTTGCTTCAGCCGGAGGCTTTTTACCTGAACGCTCATCGAGAGATTTTTAGGACAGCTGTGATGTTGCATAGCCAAGGCAAGCCGACTGATTTGACTGCAATGACTGCATGGCTTGCTGATACGGGTGCTTTAGACAAGGTCGGAGGGAGCAAGCGTCTTATTGAATTAGTTGAACGTGTTGCTTCAACGGCCTCTATTGAGCAGGTTGCTCGGTTGGTCCTAGATAAGTTTTTGCGCCGGCAATTGATACGTTCTGGTAATGAAGTTATTCAACTTGGTTTTGAGCAAACCATGCCTATGGATGAGCTTCTTGATAAAGCTGAGCAGACAATCTTTGCGATTAGTCAGGAAAAACCATCGAAGGGCTTAACGCCCACATCAGAAATTCTTACTAGCACATTTAATGAGATTGAAAGTAGATCCTTGGGGACTTCTGTTGCTGGAATTCCAGTTAATTTTTACGATTTAGATGCAATGACTCAGGGCTTACAAAGGAGTGATTTGATTATTGTTGCTGGAAGGCCAGCGATGGGAAAAACTTCGATCGTTTTGAATCTGGCTAAGAATGTTGCGCAACTTCATAGCCTTCCAGTTTGTGTTTTTAGTTTAGAGATGAGCAAAGAGCAGCTTACTTATCGTTTGCTTTCTATGGAGTTAGGGATTGAAAGTGGTCGTTTAAGGACGGGTCGATTACAGGAGGATGAGTGGCCTTTACTTGGACAAGGGATTAATACCCTTGGTCAGTTGCCAATTTTTATTGATGACAAACCTAATTCTGGAGTTTTGGAAATGCGTTCTTTGTGTAGACGTCTTATGGCAGAACAAGGTAAAGAATTGGGTTTAATAGTGATTGACTATTTACAGCTGATGGAGGGTTCTACACCCGACAACCGTGTTCAAGAACTTTCTAGGATCACTAGGGGATTGAAAGGGATGGCAAGAGAGTTGAAGGTTCCTGTGGTTGCTTTGTCTCAGTTAAGTCGAGGTGTTGAATCTCGTACAAATAAGCGACCAATGCTTAGTGACCTTAGAGAGTCTGGCTCAATTGAGCAGGATGCTGATTTGGTTTTAATGATTTATCGAGATGAGTATTACAATCCTGAGACAACAGATAGAGGAATAACTGAAGTCATAGTTACCAAGCACAGAAATGGACCTGTTGGTACAGTCAAGCTTCTATTTGAGCCTCAATTCACGCGTTTTCGGAATCTTGCTGCTTAGGGTTTGATTTTTCTGAATTCTCAGATTGCCGAGAACGATACAGAACCAATGAGCAAACTTGATGAGCTAACAGAAGAATTCGATGTGATTGTCGTTGGAGGTGGTCATGCGGGATGTGAGGCAGCAATTACAACCGCTCGTTTAGGACTTTCCACTGCATTATTTACACTTAACCTTGATCGGATTGCATGGCAGCCTTGTAATCCAGCAGTTGGAGGTCCGGCTAAAAGTCAACTAGTTCATGAGGTTGATGGATTAGGTGGAGTGATTGGACGAATAGCCGATGCAACTGCTATCCAAAAAAGGGTATTGAATTCAAGTAGAGGTCCTGCAGTATGGGCGCTTCGGGCGCAGACGGATAAAAGACTATATGCGAGAAAAATGCTTGAGTTGCTTCAAGCTACCCCCAACCTAGCTATACGCGAAGCTATGGTTACAGGATTGGAAATAGAAGGTGAAACCCTAGAAACTACTCAAAATTGGGACCCTTCTAAAGGTGCATTAGCTCGTATTAAAGGAATTAGAACTTATTTTGGCAGTGTTGTTGGCGCAAAAGCCGTAATCCTTACAACGGGCACTTTTTTAGATGGGAAAATATGGATTGGAAATCAATCCATGTCTGCTGGGCGTGCAGGTGAACAAGCGTCTGAGGGATTGGGTGAGGCACTTGTAAATTTAGGCTTTGATACTGATCGCTTAAAGACTGGCACTCCTCCGCGTGTAGATCGGAGGAGTATTTCCCTTAATACCCTTGAAGAACAACCAAGTGACGCGGAAGATCATTTTTTTTCATTTGATCCTGCTGTATGGGTTTCAGGTGAACAGATTAGTTGTCATATCACTCGAACGACTACTGCTACCCACAAGCTGATTAAAGAAAATCTTCATTTAACCCCAATTTATGGTGGATTTGTTGATAGCAAAGGGCCACGTTATTGCCCTTCTATTGAGGACAAAATTGTTAGATTTACAGATAAGTCATCACATCAAATTTTTCTTGAGCCTGAAGGATTAAATACTCCAGAGATATATGTTCAGGGGTTTTCAACAGGTCTTCCTGAACGCTTGCAGCTTGAGTTGTTGAGAACTCTTCCTGGATTGGAAAATTGTGTGATGCTGAGACCTGCATATGCGGTTGATTACACCTATCTTCCTGCAACTCAATTAACGCATTCTTTGGAAACCAAGCGAGTAAGTGGACTTTTTGGAGCGGGCCAACTAAATGGAACGACTGGCTATGAAGAGGCATCAGCACAAGGTCTTGTTGCTGGTCTTAATGCAGCTCGAATGGTTAAGGGGGAGGCAAAAATTTTGTTTCCACGCGAAGGAAGTTATATAGGAACAATGATTGATGATTTGGTTACTAAAGATTTAAGAGAACCATATAGAGTTCTTACTAGTAGGAGCGAATATCGTTTGTTATTACGAGGGGACAATGCTGATAGACGGATGACACCAATTGGACGTGAGATTGGACTTATAGATGATCGCCGTTGGCAAATTTTTCAAGATAAACAGATTGCATTAGACAAGGAAAAGATGCGTCTTGAAAAGGAACGTTTATTAGCTAATGATCCAATTGCAGCTACTGTGGAGTTTGAAACAGGTGCGTCGATTAAAGGCTCAATAACACTCGCTAATTTACTTAGAAGACCGGGTGTACATAGCAAAGATCTTTTACGCTATGGATTAGCTGACTCTTCTTTACCACTTGCAGTTAGAGAAGGAGCGGAGATTGATATTAAATACAGTGGCTACCTTCAACGTCAACAACAACAAATTGACTATATGAAAAAGCAACGTCAGCGACCTATCCCTATAGATATTAATTATCAAAGTATTCATACACTCTCCAATGAAGCCAGAGAGAAGTTGACACAAATTCGTCCTTTAAGCTTTGGTCATGCAGCTCAATTGCCTGGGGTGAGTAAGGCTGATTTAGCTGCTCTTTTAGTTTGGTTGAAGCTTAAGAACCGTCGTGAACTCCCAGCATCGGCTAAGAAGGGATAGTCTCGCTTTGCTTTCGGAAGGACCTCTGAGTAGATCTTCTTCGCTATTCATTTCCCCAGAAATCATATGGGAAGCCCCATCTAAGGCAGTTATGTCTGGAGATGGACCTTCGCAATTACCAGGCCCATGGAGGATGATGTTGTTGGGTGATGGAAGTCCAACTCGACACCTGAGATTATTGACTGGAGATGAAGTTCAAGTGCAGTTGATAGCTATGGAATCGGAACTAGATCAGAAGCAAAACAGTTCCTTACCTAGAGAGGTAAGTGAGTTGAGGCCTCCGCTATTACGAAGACAAGTGTGGCTGAATTGTGGAACTAATACTCTTGCTTGGGCGGAAAGTTGGTGGAATAAAAAGGAGGCTGATCATCATCTGAGCAATCGAAATCAGCCTATTTGGCATAGTTTGACAAAAGGTCGATCAGAACTTTTTCGTGAGGTGGATGGATTGGCTTTGGTAAGTGCATCATGGTTAGAACAAGGTTTTGGTCTTGAAGGTCCTTTTTGGAGTAGGCACTATCGTTTTTTTCGTCAAGAAAAGGAATTGACTGTTATTCGAGAGGTGTTTAGCCCTTTACTAGAAACATGGTTAGGTCCTGTTCCTCGTAGGGGATTCCTCTTGGAATAATTAATTCGTTTCAGACGCTTTATGGATTTCTTGGCAAATCTTGGGATAGTAGTTGGACTAAATTTTTTATCAAAGAATTACTTATCTTCGTCTTCGGTTTGATTTTGGGAGAGAGCGTTTCTCATGTGTTTGGACATGGTTTTTGGTTTTGGGCGTTTGAGCTTGGTCTCTCAAGGATTCGTTTCTTTCCCAACGATTGACTTTAAAAATATTTTCGTTTGGCCAGTCGTCTTTTTGTTGAGGTCTCGGGGGCAGCATAGGGGTCATTCTTCTAGAGATTGCGTCTAATGGCCTTTTCGTTTTTGACGCTTCGTTTTGATTATTAACGCCTAGCTCTTCTAGCCAATCTTCTTCTTCTTCAAGGAACCAGTCCAACTTGTTGCCCACCCAGCGTCCTATTGTTGTTAGGTTGGATTGTGAGCGCCTTTCAGAACGACCGTATTTTCGCTGACCAGGCTTGGTTCCTGCTACACCATCCACAAATTGACGGCCGGTCTCCAGCCATTGATCAACTTTGCGATCTAAGGGGTCTCGTGATCTTTGACGTGGATGCGAGTTTCTATTCATAGTTTGAACTTAGCGTTCATGACGCTTTAGCCAGTATTCTCTTTGCCAACCGATGAAAGCAATAGAGATTCCACTTAGTTGGAGGACCCATAAGAAAACAGCCAAATCATGTCTCATGGTTTATTGCTTGAAAGGTTAGAAGAAATCTTGGATTCCATTTCCCTCCATGATGTTTGTTACAACAGTATTTGCATGCAGCAGTGGGGACACGGCGTAGATAAGGGGACTGCATTCCACAGGAGGGACAGATAGCTATCCATTTATGCTTTGTGCTGGGTACTGGAAATTTGTGACAAACACTTACTTGGAAGTTTTTTTCCGTTGCATTAATTGCTGCCATACGAGCCCGAAAATGGGGTCCATGACCTTCATTGATCTTTAGAATTAAATCAATCCATGCATGGATCATTTCGTGGCATAGGGTACTTTCAATAGCGCTTTGAGGAAGTGGTCCAAGCAATGGTTGAGATAGAACTATTTCGCAGTTTTGTCTACCATCTGAAAAGTGCTTTCTTCTGTAAAACCCTGCGGTCTTACGCAATCGCCCGTCACTCCAACGTACATTGATGATTGGCTTTGACTGCTTGACTAGAGCCCCATTAAAGTGCTTTGTGCTCAGTCTATGAAAGATTGGTAGCAAAGGGATTAGGGGCATGGATATCGGTACTTAATTCCGTTAGCAAATTTGCGCATAGTCTGCCTCTAATTGGGTAGGTCAGATAAGATTAATTTTTTTAGAGTGTTTCTGAAACACTCACTAGTCATTTGCTGCTTTTCCAATGGATGGGGTATTAGTTAAGGAGATTGGAACAAAGGCTCTTTTGGGAGGTGCTGGAGCTCTTGTCCTTTATTGGACTTTTACTGCAGCAAAGCTTGTTTTTAATGCAAGGGGCATTAACCCAATGGTGAAGCAGTTTTTCAATCAGATAGCTGCAGGAAGGGTTGATGCTGCATATCGCTTGACTTCCAAAAGTTATCGACAACATGTCAACCGTCAGCAATTCATAAAATTCTTGGTTGATCTTAAGTTGAATCGCTATAGCAATCTTAAGTCTGGCAGGCCGAGAATTCAGGAAGGGAAAATTATCTTGACCCTCAAGCTTAAAGCTGAAAATAAAGATGAACTACCTTTGGATTTCACTTTTGTTAAGGTTGAGGACTCCTGGCGGATAGACCGAATCGTTGATGTGAGTAGCTAATAATAAAACAATGTTGTGAAACTGACGCCTAGATCCATTATTGAGCGCGTAGAAGAACTGCGCATTCTTTTGAATAACGCCGCTCATGCTTATTACGTGTTAGATGAGCCTCTTATCAATGATTCTGTTTATGATCGTCTTTATAAGGAGCTAATTGATTTAGAAGGAAAACACCCTGAATTAAAAACTTCTGATAGTCCAACTCAGAGAATAGGTGGAGAGCCTGTTGAGCGCTTTCAAAGAGTTAGACATCGAGTCCCCTTATTTAGTTTGGATAATGTATTTTCTTTTGAAGAATTTGCTTCTTGGCATAAACGATTAAATAAGACTCTGCAGGGAAATATCAATAGAGAAAAATTAAGTTCAGAAGCCTCAATGGTGGCTGAATTAAAAATTGATGGCAATGCTCTTGCTTTGACATATCAAGATGGGATTTTGCTTAGAGCAGCAACTAGAGGAGACGGAGAGGAGGGAGAAGATATTACTACTAATGTTAGAACTATTTCTTCGGTTCCACTTCGTTTACTGATAAAAGATCCTCCTCCATGGGTAGAAGTTCGAGGAGAAGCTTTTATGCCAGATTCAGTTTTTTCAAGGATAAATCTTGAACGTGAAGGACGTGGAGAGGTGCTTTTTGCAAATCCGCGCAATGCCTGTGCAGGCACTTTGCGACAGTTAGACCCTCAGGTAGTTGCTTCAAGAGGTCTTGATTTTTTTGCATATACAGTTCATTTATCTCCAGATTTGAATTCTCGAGATGATTCTTTTCTCAATCTTACTTGTCAGTGGGAGGCGTTGAGCTGGTTAAAAACAGTTGGTTTTAAAGTTAATCCTCATGCTGCTTTTATTCAAAACCTTGATCAGGTTAGAGCGTTTTCAAATAAGTGGGCTGCTGATAGGGATCAACTGCCATATGCAACTGATGGCCTTGTAATTAAAGTGAATGATTTTTCATTGCAATCAAGTGCTGGTTTTACTCAGAAGGCACCACGTTGGGCTATTGCATTGAAGTTTGCGGCAGAAGAAGTACCAAGTAAATTGATAAGAATTACTTTTCAAGTAGGAAGGACAGGTGCTGTTACTCCCATAGCAATATTTGAACCAGTTTTATTGGCGGGCACTTCTGTAAGTCGAGCAACATTGCATAATGCAGATCGTATTGCGGATTTAGATCTTTGTAGTGGTGATACAGTTGTTGTTAGAAAGTCCGGAGAGATTATTCCAGCGGTTGTTCGTGTGTTAAAAGAACTTCGGCCATCATTTGCCAAGAGATTGATAATACCTAATCAATGTCCTGAGTGTTTCTCAGAATTAGAAAGGGAGTTGGGGAAATCGGTTACTCGTTGTATGAATACTGCTTGCCCAGCAATTTTGCGTGGCGTCTTGCGGCATTGGGTGAGTAAGTCCTCGTTAGATGTTGAAGGCTTGGGGACTAAGCTTATTCATCAGTTAGTGGCTTCATCTTTAGTTCATTCCATCGCTGATCTTTATAGGCTGGATCTTCATGCATTAACAAGTTTGGATCGTATGGGACCAAAGTCTGCTTCGAATTTGATTTCTTCTCTTGATGCATCTAAGAAGCAGCCTTGGCATAGACAGTTATATGGATTAGGAATTGATCATGTTGGGGCTGTGAATGCAAAGTCTTTGGCTAAAAAGTTTCAAAATTCTGATCAGTTGGCAAGTGCTGTAAGTAATAACTTTGATGCAGTTCAATCAATTAGTGGGATTGGCCCCGAGATCGCTTCTTCTCTAAAAGAATGGTTTTCTAAGGACTTTAATCAAAAGATTTTGTTTGATTTAAAAGAGGTAGGTTTTTCTCTGGGGCAGGTAGATGTTGTAGAAAAGGCCTCAGCTCATCAAAAAGATCTTCCTAAGCCTTTAGAAGGAAGAACTTTTGTACTCACCGGTATCATGAACTCTCTGAATCGGAACCAGGCTGAGATCTTGATAGAGGAAGCAGGAGGGAAAGTAAGTTCTTCTGTTAGTAGTAAAACGGATTATTTAGTGGCTGGAAATAAAACTGGCAATAAGCGCATCAAGGCAGAGAGACTAGGAATTAGAATTATTGATGAAATAGGTTTAATGGACCTACTAAACCCTGACACCCCAATCTGACACTAGGATGCTGCAAAGTGATTTTCCAAATTAGAATTAATGATCTAATTAAAACTCCATGTGGTCGCATGAAATTTGTAGAGCTGTCCAGAAAACAAGGGGTTTTTTCGAGGGTTCGACTTGTATGGTTTGTTGTCTTTGCTACTCTCCGAGATTTATTTTTAACCAATCCTGATCAATCTAGTGAATCTAACTCTTGAAGTATTTTAGTTGAAGTGCGACTAATTAAAATAATAATAGCTAGGGTGGCGAAAATACCAATGACTTTTAACAATAAACTGAAACTATTTTGATTATTTTCTAATATTTCGTTGAAATTACTAAGAGTCCCAGCAAGAGAACCAAGATTGCAAAATAATATTGTACCTGGAAGTATTCCTATTAACCCAATCGAATAGTCCCTAATACTAATCTTGCTTAGCCCATACGCTAAATTCAATAGGCTAAATGGGAAGATTGGGGATAAACGAGTTAGCAAAATTAGTTTTAAACCTTCTTTATTTACTGCTTTCTCAATCACTAGTAATTTGGCATTTTTAGATAATTTTTGCTGAGCCCAGTTTCTGAGGAGAGTTCTCCCTAGAAGGAAACTGATAAAAGCCCCAATACATGCTCCTATAAATACTATGCAGCTTCCTATCAATGTCCCATATAACGCACCTGCAAGCATTGATGCCCAAATTCCCGGTAGAAGAATGGAGACCCAAAGAGCATATAAGGGGATAAATAATAAAGTTCCTAGAGGAGTTTGCAAGAATGGCAGGATATTCTCTATTGGATTCATTTTTCTTTTTACCTTAAGAAAGGTCAGACAGCCGTTTTTTTGCTAATGCTGCTTGAGTTTGCGCCTCGGAAAGCTTGGCTTTGCATTCATTTATAATTTCTTTTGGAGCTTTAGAGGTAAAGTTCTTATTATTAAGCCTAGAAGATAGATTTTTAATATCTTTTTCAGCTTTAGTGATATCTTTTTCTAAACGACTATGAAGTGCTGAAAGATCTATAGATCCATCTACTAGAAGTAGTACTTGTAGATCTCCTGTTACTCCTGCAAGAGCTTTATTTGATGGATTATTTTTTAATTCTTCAGGGTCTAGTATCTCAATCTTGCTAGCACGAGTCAGGTTTTTGATCTCATCTTTTGCTTCTTTAAGGATCTTGGCTATTTCCTTTCGAGGTGTTATCAGTCTTACAGGAGCAATTAGAGAGGGCTTTAATTCTGCAAGTGCCCGTAGATTTCTAATTACTCTTATTGCGCCAATAATATTTTCAAAAGATTCTTCCAGGGTTTTGTCAATATAACTTTTGTCTATTACTGGCCAAGCTTGTAGAGATAAAAATTCTCTATGAGAATTATTTGTAATGCTATGCCAAAGTTCTTCTGTTAGATGAGGCATAAGTGGATTAAGCATTATCAATAACTCTGTAAGGACCTTATGAAGTATCTTTTGAGCTATTTTCTGATCTTTAAGAGATTCTTTTTCATCGGGATTAATGCGTTTTTTAATTAATTCTAGATACCAATCACAGAAGTCGTTCCATGCAAATTCGTAAAGACCTTTTGCAGCTTCTCCAAGGTTATATGTTTGATATCGTTTGCAAGTTTCTTGGTTAGCTGTTGCAAGTCTAGATAGTATCCATCGGTCTGAAAGCTTGAGATCATCTGGGTTAATAATTTGATCAAGGTCTTCGTTTTGATTAGATTTCTGTAGTAGTACGAATCTTGTTGCATTCCATAATTTATTAGCAAAGTTTCTTGATGCTTCTACGGTTATAGAAGTGTCTTTGTTCCGGTCATAATCCAATCTTATGTC
>QCFP01000009.1 GCA_003280185.1 Prochlorococcus sp. AG-363-L02 | reverse complement strand
ATTAAAGATATTGGATTATTTCATCAAGAGTAGACGTAAGCGGGCTCGTTTATTTTATGCTATCTTTTTGCAAAATGATTATGTTACTGCTTTTAATAGATTACTTGATGATCCCTAGTTATTCAAACTGAGACGCCATGAGTTTAATTGACTATATCAAACTAACGAAAATTGAGCTTACAAACCTTGTAAGTTTGTCTTCTTATGAATGGGGTGTTCCAATTAAAAAGATAAGAAATCAAGATTTCCTTCACCTGAAAGGTCTTCAGAGGAAACTTGGTATTTACTGCCAATTAAATCTGAAGTTTCTATATAGCCTATTTCGAACAAAACATTTATTTATAGTTAGTGAATTGCCCAGATTACCTCTTATTGTTACTTATCCTATAAGCCTGACGTATATCTCACATAGTCCTTCTAAAATTGTTGATAAATATTTTGGTTCCTATCAATATTCAACTTCTTATTATTTAGCCATGCTTGATAAATATCATATAAGTCTTTATCTCTTCAAAGAAGGAGACCACAAATTAATCTCGGAAATTAATTTTGCAGATTTAAGCTCTACTTTTCCTCTTAAATCTGTTTTATGGCTTTTAAAGAATTTAAACCCTTTTTCTTTATTGAGGAGCCAATGTGAGCTGCAAATCAACCTGTTTTCTTTGGTGTTATCTTATATAAATCCAACTTATATAGTCTTTCCTTATGAAGGACAGCTATGGGAAAAACTCTTAATAAGAGTATCAACTAATTATAATATCATAACTAAAGGCTTTATACACGCCTTAAATATTACAACACCAGAAAATAAGCGTATAAAATTTTCCTTCTCCTATTCTCCAAATCAACTCATAGTTTTAAATCAATATCAATATGATTTTCTATGTAAATTTATGAAGTGGCCATTAAATAGGCTAAATATAAGGTCTCTTCGAAAACGACCAAATTCTACAAGCATATCTGAACTTGCAAAGTCATCTCTTCTTTCAGACAAAAATAAGAAGTCGATTCTAATCTTAGGTAGTTATTTGCCACAGGAAGATAGTGCAGCATTTGAAATAGTTAGTAAGATTATAAAAAATTTTAATTATACCGAAATATTTTATAAGCCTCACCCCTCCCTATCCCTTAAAACTTTAGAGACCCTCTCGGAAACTCTCTCAACTGAAATTAAAATTCAGATAATTGATAAGTTAACTAATTATCCTTACGGAATCATATTATCCCCTTCATCAAGTAGCTCCTCGATCGAGCTATGCACTTCAGGAATTGATAGGCTTATCATTTATAGAAATTCCTGCTATTTATGCCCGAATATATTTTACCAATTCAACAAGTACATTGAAGTATTAGATGAATCGACAAGCATCACTAAACTTAAGGAGTTTTTGAATTTTAACAAGTTTCCCAATATTGAATTTAAATCTTATAATCCATTGATTCTTTTGGAGCAAGATATTGCCTGATCTATTTTCAACGAATCTCTTCAAACTAAGTTGAGCCTTATAGGCTAAATTAGTCAACTATTCAAGAGGTTCTTTATTACCCTAAGAGTTTATTAACTTCAGATGTAATATATTCTATGTGATATTCTTCCAGTCCTGGATGTAGGGGTAATGAGATGAGCCTAGGGTAGACCTCCTCAGTATTTTTTAAGCTAGAGATTTCATTTGTTTTATACAGGTTTAATTTGTGATTTGGCATATAATGTACTCCCGTTTCGATTCCTACATCAAGGAGCTTATTCCTTAGCTGGTCCCTGTTCGTTTCATTTGGTAGTAGTATCGAATATATATGTGGCACCACTTCATGATAATTTCTATTAAAGGCAGTAACTTTATCATTTTGCAAAAAGATAGCATCATATAAACGAGCCAGCTTACGTCTTCTCTTGATGAAATAATCCAATTTCTTTAATTGCTCTATACCTATAGCGGCCATTATGTCACTCATATGATATCTCCAACCTTGATTACTAACGTCAAAATGCCACGACCTTGTGTTACCAAATCGTTTCTCAGTATCATTTTTAATTCCAAGAAGTCTGGCATTTTTTATGAGACTAATAACATTTTTGTCATTTGAAACCACGCACCCTCCTTCTCCACTTGTTATGTTTTTTATCCCATCGAAACTGAAACAACATATATCTCCAAAAGATCCTACTCTTTTATTATTATATGAGCTCCCAAAAGCATGAGCAGCATCTTCTATCACTCTTAAAGAGTTGGATTTTGCTAATTCATAAACTGCATCCAATTCTCCTACATCTCCTGCGAAATGGACAGGCATTATTGCTTTCGATTTTGGATTAAGCTTCCTTTTAACGTCTTCAATATCCAACGTGAGTGATTCCGCTTTTACATCACAAGGTATTGGTGTGGCCCCACATGCGGATATTGCTTGGAAGCTAGCAACATAGGTCAGAGATTGTACTAGAACCTCGTCGCCTACTCCTATTCCACAAGCTTGTAATGCTAGGTGCAAGCCAGATGTCCCATTTACACAGCATGTAGCCTCCCTTTTTAGCAATTTACCTAATTGATTTTCAAATTTCTCTACTACATCTCCCATCCCTAATCTCTCTGTTGAGAGAACATCCAAGACAGCATTTTTCTCTTCAATACCAATAATTGGCTTAGAAAGCCTTATTGTTTCTTTTTGCATTAAATTATCCAGGGCGCTTGGTTAATTTTCCATAAGTTCGTTAACAAATCAAGATCACGCTTAGTGTCTATACACTGCCAAAATCCATCATGAGTATAAGCCATTAATTCTCCCAATTCGCAAGCTTTTTCTAGGGGCTCTTTTTCTAAAACTGTATTGTCACCTTTTATTAGATCTAGAAATTCTGGCTCAATTATAAAATAACCACCATTGATCCAACCTGCCTTCATTTGAGGCTTTTCTTGAAATTTGCGGACTTCCCCTTTCTCTATCTCCAGCTCACCAAATCTTGCAATTGGCCTTACTGCAGTAACTGTAACCATGCGTCCATGGGAAGTATGAAACTTAAGCAATTTGTTGATATCCAGGTCTGATAATCCATCCCCATATGTCAACATAAATGGTTTATTTTTTAGAAACTTTTCGGTCCTTTTAAGTCGACCACCTGTCATAGTATCTAATCCTGTATCTAATAATGTTACTTTCCAGTTGTTGTTATCATATCCGTGTCCCTCTAACTCTCCAGTTGATAAGTCAATCGTAAAATCTGCATTTAATGCTCTATAGTTAACAAAATACTCTTTAATTATTTCAGACTTATAGCCTAGTGCCACAATGAATTCATTATGGCCAAAGTGTGCATAACGACGCATAATATGCCATAAGATGGGCCTATTACCGATAGGTATCATCGGTTTAGGTATTTTATTTGTGTATTCAGAAAGTCTTGTTCCTGATCCGCCAGCTAGTAGAACAACATTCACGACAACCTCTCAGTAGGAAATGGCATAGAATCAAGTTGCTTTCGCTCTATTTCTTTTGGGTCATGCAATATATCTGCAACATTCATGATTAGACTGAAGGGTCTTTCCATTCCTTGAAAACCAAACCAGACCCCTGGCGGCACTGTTAACCTCTTATAATTTTCTTTACCTATAATTGCAGATTCATACCCTAATTTTTCTGTAAAGAAGGCAAATTTTACTTTGCCTACTGGGCATACTAAATTAAGGGTCATTTTCAGGTGTCTTTTCCAAGCTTTGATGCAGCCATAATTAATTTGAGAAAAATAAACTTCCCCAAACCCTTCGAATTCACGATCGGTTGACTTGAGAGCATGAAGTATGTCTCCTTGAGGATTGCGAATGCAAGTTAACATTGACTGTTTGATTATCCTGCTCATAATGCCCATTTTAAGGATTTTTGCTTGGCGCAATTGACATAATCCGAGATTTGTTTTATTGAGAAACTTTCCATTCCGTTAGACCTACCTTCATAAAAATGTCGATACCAACTAACTGTATTGCTGATTGTATTTTTGAGGTCCCAAACTGAATTCCAATGCAATAAACTCCTTGCTTTTTCACAATTTAATTGTAAGTTGCGAAATTCGTGAGGAGAAGGAAGGGAAGATTTTTTTTCATTCCATTTTATATCTTGCCATGAATTTGACATGTTTTCAACGAGCTCTTCAACAGTATAGTTATTAATTTGCATTGCCGCAAAGTTAAAAGCCTCTCCATGATGTTGGTTACTCTTGTTCAGTGACAATGCGAGATTTATATAGCCGCTTAAGGGCTCCAAGACATGCTGCCAGGGTCGTGTTGAATGAGGATTTCTTAGAGTAATTACTTCTTTTTTTGCGGCAGCACGCATGCAATCAGGAACCAGTCTATTTTCTCCCCAGTCACCTCCTCCAATGACATTTCCCGCTCTTGCTATTCCCAACCTTAAAGGTCCTTCTTTGGACAAGAAGGACTTGGTATAACAATTTATAGCCATCTCTGCCGCAGCTTTGGAAGCGCTATATGGATCTGCTCCTCCTAATCGATCTGTTTCTTTGTATCCCCATATCCACTCCTGATTCTCATAACATTTATCACTAGTGATAATTACAGCAACACATTTTGAGTCAATTTGGCGAAGCGCCTCAAGGAGATTAATAGTTCCTAAGGTGTTAGTTTCAAATGTGTAAATTGGGTTCTTGTAGGAGGCGAGAACTAAAGGTTGTGCGGCTAGATGAAATACAAAATCTGGCCTAATTTTTTTGATATGTGACTCAATAGAAGGTAGATTCCTTATGTCTATTCGTATATCATTTACTCTTTTGTTGATACTCGAGCATTCATAGTGTGAAGGCCTGCTAGGTATCCCATTAGATAGTCCATAGACTTCAGCACCTAGTTCAGAGAGCCAAAGTGAAAGCCATGAACCTTTGAATCCTGTATGACCAGTTATCAGTACCCTTGAAGATTTAAATTGGCTTAATGAGGTTTCCCGATTCACTGATTTATGCTCATGAAACACTGCATTTATTCTATATCTTTAGCAGCTGATAGGGTTAAAGAATGATTCAGCTTGTCTGCTCTGGCATGAATGCTGCTAGACTTAATTAATGTTAGATTTTACTTGATTTCGCTGAAAGGATATAACTTATGACTGTTTTTTCTAAAGACGATAAACGAAGTCTTGACCCTTTGATATCTACCTCCTATAGCGCTGATTCAATCTATGGCTCTCGAATATCACTTGTAATTGGATGCTTGGCAGATGATCTGGATAAATGTCGTTCTTTAATTCTTGGCCTTAAAGCCAACCGAAAATATATCAAAGAGATAGTGTGTGTAGTAAGTAATCTCTCAAAGAAATATTTGTACAAGGCATCCGAATTGGAGAAACTTATAGACACTCCAACTAATATCCTTTTCTTTGAGAGCATTATACTACCTGGTGAAGCTAGAAATATTGGAGTTAAGTTATCCAAATGTCCTTATATTGCTTTTCTTGATGTTAATACAGTGCCAGAAGTTGATTGGTTGGAGATAGCACTTACTCATTTAGATAAGTCGGATAATCAGGGTATATTAGGTAGAACGAGATACATTGGGGAAACTATATTTGAGAAATCATTTATAGCTTCTACATATGGTTCAAACCCACTTTATACTGTTCCAGGAACGCTAATCAGTAGGTCATTGTTAAATGAGATAGGCTATTTTATCCCATCAGCTAGATGTGGAGAAGATGCTGAGTGGATTAATAGAGCATTATATTTTCAACGTTCAATAAAGGTTGCTTCTGCTTCACCTCTAAAATACCGGAATCTCATAGGCCGAAATTTGCCAGAGCTATGTAAAAAATGGTTTACAAACTATTATTTAGCAAGCTATGGTGATTTGCTCATTTACCAAAAGCAAAGATATATATATATAATATTCTTTGCTGTTATATCGCTTGGACTTGCTTTTTGCTGGAACCCGAGCTTTGCAGGCTGGGATACAGATGCGGTTCTTTATATTCCTCATATCTCAAAAATTACAGTCTTTACATTACTTACTATCTACTTTATTGTAAGAGGAATCTTGTTGCCAAAGAACAAAGGAGTTCCGATCATTAGGAATGGTTTTCTTCCTTTTTTTCTCACATTAATGATTAGCATTAGCTTAGATCTAGTTAAAACGTTTGCTTTTATTCTTTCTACAATAGATCGGAATTTAATATCCAAATATAAATCCAAACCTAGGATTAGGTAGACTCGAACTCCTATAAATTATTAACAGATATTAAGGTGTAAGGTAAGGCGAAAAACTTGAGAACATAGAATCAGGATTTTAAATCTGTTGCTTGAATTTATCCTCTAATATACTATTTGATCCTAAATACCTTTTTCTCAGAAAATACTTAATGATCCCTTTATTTATGAATGAACTTTTCATTAGAAATCTTCTAATTGCTCTTTTTCTCAGTTTCCTCCCTTTTTATTTGAGTAGCCCTGCTGCTAATTCTAGAACCAACCTTTTAAACAGGCAGTGTAATACTCCTAGTAAGCACTTAACCAATAGGCTCAATAGGCTTAACAGAAGAATGAGTAAATTTGTTTTTTATGAGGACATACACCCTACTAATTATGGTAACCGCTCAACAAAAGATGTTTTTGGAAACCCCTTAGAACCTCTTCCTTCCCTTATCGTCCTGCATGAAACTGTTTATGGTGTTGGCTCAGCCTTAGCAACATTTAAGACTAAACATACCGACCTATTTAAGCAAGCAAGCTACCATGTTTTGATTGCAGAGGATGGAAGGATTATCAAGATTGTTGATCCCCTCAAAAGGGCTTTTGGAGCAGGGAAATCTTCTTTTAGAGGCAATTCTGTTCAAACTAATTTAAGATTGCCACCTTCTGTTAACAACTTTGCACTACATATTAGTTTGGAGACACCATTAGACGGTGAGGATAATGACCCTACTCATAGTGGCTACAATTCAAAACAATATGATTCACTTTCCTTGATTTTAACCGATTGGATGAAAAAGTACCATATCCCCTATTATCAAATAACTACTCACAAGATAGTAGATAGATCAGGAGAGAGAATCGACCCTCGATCATTTAATTGGCGAGCCCTTCAAGATCGATTAGGAGCTTTAGGAATGTTATGCCCGTGAACAAAACTATTTAATTCTTACCGGTATAGTAATCGAGTAATCTTTCACATTCCTAAACTCTCTTTTTAGGATCAGGTCCACTAATTCGGATTTTCTCAGCCTTGAGATTCGCTTTACCCCATTCAATTTATTCCTTAGCTGATTATTTGTAAGCTTCATTAGCTTCCTTCTCCTTTCCTTATAAACCTCACTATTTAGTGAATTTAATGTTGCATCATCTTCAATAAAATTGATACCTCCTTTGAATCCATTAGAGCCGTTTAGTGTTGACGATTCACTTGTACCAATTGTTATGTATTTCGTTGGAGGTTGTTGTTTTTTTATGTCCTGCTTTGTTGAATACCATTCAATCACGTGCAAAATTAAGCCATAGATATGTTGTACGAAGTCTGAGAAAAAAAGTCCAACGAGTATTACATGTATGATTATAGTGTCGGTGTTTATTATTGTTAGTTTGTACAAATGAATCAGCTCATTTGATAATCCTTGATTATTCACAGAAAGCTTTTCTCTTCGAGGAGGATTCTCTTCGTCAGGCATGGTAAAAGCTTTTTTCTTTCTTTTGAGAATTGAAGATAAGGGCTGAATTACATCAGCCTTTTCTAATTCAACAGCCTTTTCTAACTCAACAGCCTTTTCTAATTCAACAGCCTTTTCTAATTCAACAGCCTTTTCTAACTCAACAGCCCTTTCTAACTCAACAGCCTTTTCTAACTCAACAGCCTTTTCTATTTCTCTGACATTAGTGCTTGCATTCTTTTTAGCTAATATTTTTTTGAGGATATAAATAGCCAACCCAGAAACTATTAATATACCAATTGCAACTGCGACAGCCAGGTCAATACTTAGATCTAAGCCTGAATACCAACCTTTAAGAAACGTTCTTTCCACCTGAACCCATTCAATAATGGAATTTAAATTTTCGGAGATAACATTGATGTTTTCTTTTACTTTGATATCGCTAATTATTTCTTCCGGTAGGAGATAGACGCTTCCATCTGCATGTCTTACTAGAGTGCTCAAGAAGTAATTTAAGTCAGTACCCACTCTTGATTGCCTTGTTTCCTTAAACTTAACTAATGATTCTTTTTGAAGCACTGCAAATGTTACGTTATAAAGTTAATTCGTGTTTCTCTTTATAATTCCGCTTCAGATGCGCTTGTATATTCTTTTTTTTATAAGTATTTAAAATTGATTTTTGATTAGTTGAAATATAAAGAGTCTTTTGGTAAATTTAAATTTTGTTTAATTGGAAGAACTCAATAATGTTCAAATACAGTCTCTAATTTTTTAATTACAACACCATTCCATAGGCCTTTTACTTGGTTTTCCCCAGCCAAGTATGGGACGCTTTCAATATGCTGGTAACACTCTTGGCTCATAATAATTTCTAATAGCACTAAAAGCCTTGCACTGCAGTGCTTTTGCGATTGCGCAGACTTTTTAAACTCTCTTTGAGCGTTTTTCTAGTTGCCAGGGTAAGTAGCTAGTGGCTAGTTCTAGAGAAAGAGATGAGGGAGGTGGGCGATGCCCCCATTAGTTACCCTATTGGTTTATCTTTCAATCGCTCAAGTTGGTTTTGTTGCGGTTATTGCTGCACTGGCACTATTTAGTGTTCCCAGGGATTCTGCTCAGGAAGAGAAGGGTGGCGCTCCCTTGCCTTCTCATTGAGATTAATTCAACAAAATATGATGACACCCTTTACAGGTACTAGCAAAATTCATAGCCCAACAAGCTTTTGCTCTTGTTAGGGAGATTTCAAATACCTGAAATGAATCAGCTAATTGAGACTTGAACAAGGGATAGGTACAGCCCCTCTTAGTGGAAATACTTAACCTAATGTTTCTGCTCGCTATCAGATCAGGAGAATATTCGCTCATAAGCTTATTGAATTCAGTAGGGTGTCTATGAAAAAGGTGCTTTGCAACCCTATTTATTAAGGAGAAGGTAACCAGTTGGAATTAATCGAAGCTGATGTAGTCATAGTCGGAGGAGGCCCAGCAGGTTGTACCTGTGCCCTTTATACCTCTCGGGCTGATCTGAAAACAGTGATTCTTGATAAAAACCCGTCAGTTGGAGCATTGGCTATTACTCATCAGATTGCTAATTATCCAGGCGTTTCCAGCGAGATTAGCGGTGATGATCTTTTGACTTTGATGCGCAATCAATGTATTCAATATGGAACTGACTACAGACGGGCACAGGTTTTTGCTGTTGATATAGCCGAGGATTTTAAGACCGTTTATACCCCTGAGGGAACTTTTAAGGCAAAGGCTCTTGTTTTGGCTACTGGAGCTATGGGTCGGCCTGCATCATTTGAAGGAGAAGCTGATTTTCTTGGGCGAGGGGTGAGTTATTGCGCTACTTGTGATGGGGCTTTTTACAAAGGCCGTGAAGTTGCCGTAGTAGGAGTAAATCAAGAGGCTGTAGAAGAAGCTCAGGTTTTGACAAAGTTCGCAGAAACGGTGCATTGGATTACATCTAATGACCCGAAGGGAGATGACCATCATGCGCAGTCTTTACTTCAACAATCAAAGATTAAGCATTGGAGTAAAACTCGTCTTCTTTCTATAGAAGGTAATGAAGGTGGAGTTACTGGAATAGAAATTAAATCTAGAGGTGAGGAACACTCGCAGAATATTCCTTTAGAAGGAGTTTTTGTGTATATGAGCGGGTCAAAACCTATTACTGATTTTTTAGGAGATCAAGTTGCTTTTAGAGAAGATGGAGGAGTTCTCGTGGATGATTTTATGTCAACTACTGTAGAGGGTGTATGGGCAATAGGTGATATTAGAAACACCCCTTTTAAACAGGCAGTGGTTGCTGCATCTGATGGTTGTATAGCTGCAATGGCAATTGATAGATTTTTAAATAGTAGGAAGATAATTAGGGTTGATTGGGTCCATTCTTGATGGATTTACTGGTGTATATGCAAAGCTGAAATAAGCTAGATAAAATTTCCCCGTTTATATTGGTATAGCATCTGAAACATACCCAATCCCTCCATAATAGTTAAGAATTGGCTTTATTTTTTCTTTCAGATTGGCTAGCGTTTTCTCATCGCAAAACACAATTAAATGTGCATTAGCACCTAGATCAGTGAATTCCATATCCTCTGAAACTGCCCCTTGAGGACCTTTACCTGTTACATGTTTAGTAATGGTGTAACCAGGGGCTCCACCTTCGTCAAGTGCATTGAGCATTGTATCGAGTTCGCGATCACTGAAAATTAGATCTAGTCTTTTCATTTCTAGGAAGCTAGAGGGATGAACTTGTTAACCATCCCCATATATAAAGGTATTCCAAAAACTATATTAAATGGGAAGGTGAGTCCAAGAGCAGTCGATATGTAATAACTTGATTTCGCTTCAGGAACTGTCATGCGCATTGCTGCAGGTACAGCTATATAAGATGCGCTTGCACATAAGACAACGAATAACAGTGCATTTCCTGTGGATAATGCAAGAAGTCTGGCAACTTGTACCCCTAAAAAGGCATTTAATAATGGCATCGCGATTGCGAATCCAATTAGAAAAGAGCCAGCTTTTAAAAGTCTTGGGAGCCTCTTGGCCGCAACAATTCCCATATCAAGTAAAAAGAAGCATTCAGCACCATAAAAAAGATTTCCTGTGAAAGGCTGCATCTTTGTAACACCAGATGGATTATGGGCTGCTGTTAAGTAACCAATAAGTAGGCTGCCAATCAGTAAATATACCGAACCATTTAACATTGCCTCATGCAAGATTGACTTCCAACGAATTTTTTTTGCATTAGCTCTTGATGTTGGAGCGCAAATTTTGACTAGTAGGAGACCAACGATAATTGCAGGGGATTCCATCAATGCAAGTGCAGCAACCATGAATCCATCAAAATGAAGATTCAGGTTTTCTAAAAAACTTTCCGCAGTGATAAATGTTACTGCGCTAATTGAACCATAGGCTGCTGCAATTGCAGCAGAATTGAATACATCAAGTTTTATCCTAAGTATCAAGAAGCAAATTATTGGTAAAACCAGAGACATTAATACTGCTGCGCCAACAGTCTGTACAACTTGTATGCCAAAACCACTTCCCTCAAGTTCTAAGCCCCCTTTGAATCCAATTGCTAAAAGCAAATAGAAGGAAAAAAGCTTTGGCAGTGGCGCAGGTATCTCGAGATCAGAGCGCAAGATAACTGCAATTGTTCCCAGGAAAAAAAATAGAACTGGGGGGGTTAAGACATTTTGCAGAACAAGGCTAGTGTCCATAAAGTATTATTTAAAATTAGGATTTTTTGACGGGTTTTTTTTACCTTAATATCCTAACCATAGGAAGACTAGTTTTGTAAGGCTTTGTTTTTATTTTGTTTGGTATTTTCATTTTTCCTAGACCTTGTTAAGGCCCTCTCGAACGGACTTTAGACTTTTAAATCTTCCATTGCTCTCTCAAGAGCCTCTTTGCGACTGCCTACAACTTCTTCTACCCCAAACTTCGACAGCCTTTCTCTTACTTTTTTACTTGAACTTGCTACATAGGCTTTTCTTGCATTCGTTTTTGCTTCCTGGACCATGTCCTCAAGGGCTAGGGTTGCAGTGACTCCTAGGCGGGGAACTTCTGTTATATCAAGAATGAGAACCTTGTAATTTCTTACGAGCATCATTCTCTCGGAAATACCTTTAGCAGCTCCAAAACTGAGAGGACCTTTTAATCTGAAAAGCATAACCTCACCTTTGCACTTGTCCATTAGGAGTTGTTCATCAGAAGGTAATGAGGTGGAGTCAGGGCCAATAATGTTGCTTTCACTATTAATTGGATTGTCCGCTTCCATTCCCTCAAGCTGTGTTTCAGTGATGGAGTCAATCGTGAGCATATTGGCTACAAAGACCCCAACTAGAACAGCCCAAATAAGGTCCCAGAAAACTGTCATTAGTAATACGCCATACATTACTGAGGCTGTCTTTGCTGAAAGTTTATGTGCTCTTAAGAGAAATCCCCAGTCAATAATATCTAGACCAACTTTTATAAGAATTCCAGCTAAAAGTGCAGTTGGGATTTCTGCAGCAAGTGGGCCAGCTCCTAGTAGAACAATTAAAAGAACAAGAGAATGAACCATTCCAGATATTGGCGTACTTCCACCTGATTTGATGTTAATTACTGTGCGCATTGTTGCGCCTGCACCTGGTAAGCCAGTTACTAGCCCTGCCAAGCTATTTCCTAGCCCTTGACCTATTAACTCTCTATCAGAATCATGACGAGTTTGTGAGATATTGTCTGCGACTAATGAAGTTAGTAGAGAATCTATTGCACCTAAAACAGCTAGGACTAAACCAGCTTTAAAAATAACTGGAAAATGTTCATTCCAGTTGGGCATGCTGAATGTGAGTCCACCTTCAGGGATTGTTCCAATTCTTGGTAAGGGTTCTATACCTCGAGCTTCTAAGTTCGCGTCCCCAAATAGGATTACAGACAATGGAGTAACTATTAGAAGGGCAAGAAGAGGGGATGGAATCCACTGGCTTATGCGACGAGGAGTTAGGAAGACAATTGCCAAGGTCATTACAGCAACGGCAATTGCTGCTCCATTGGGTTCAAAATTCCTTGCCAAGCCATTTAATGAATCAATAACACCCCCTCTAGTTGTTATGCCTAGTAATGGTCCAAGTTGGAGAGCAAGGATAATTACCCCGATCCCGGACATGAAACCAGATACGACCGAATAGGGAACTAAAGTTATATATTTACCAAGCTTCAGGATTCCAAATAAAACCTGAAATAGTCCGCCAATTACTACCGCAGCCATTACAAGAGGGAGGATTTCCCCTGCTGCTAGATCTCTAGATACTCCTACAGATGCCAAACTAGCTACTACCCCAGCGACAGTCACGCTCATAGGCCCCGTTGGACCACTGACTTGTGAGGGTGTCCCGCCAAATAAAGCAGCTATAAAGCCAACTACAACTGCTCCATAAAGGCCATAAATTGCTCCTCCTGGGCCTAGAGCTGCATTTCCGAAGGCAAGGGCCAAAGGGAGTGCAACTACAGCAGCGGTTAATCCACCTAATAAGTCACCTCTTAGATTCTTTAGGTGCAATCCATGAATTAATGCCAAGTCTCTTCTCCTGTTCAGAACAACTTCAGAAAAGCCTATCTTCTAAATAGCCCAAGTTGAAGTTGTTTTGCAAAAAACTCTTACTTAATTGTTGCGTTCGGGCTTCACTACATTCTTTTTGGCCCATGAAAGCAATTCTACTGGGAAACTAACCTTAACGAAGGATTTAATCCTATTTTTGAGTCAATGGGTGCGAGTGGGTACAAAGATTATTTCAATGTGCTTGGGCTTCAAAGGGATGCAAGCTCCGCAGATGTGAAGAATGCTTTTAGGAAGTTGGCAAGGAAGTTTCATCCTGATTTGAATTCTGATGATCCAATGGCAGAAGAAAATTTTAAAGAAGTCAATGAGGCATATGAAGTCTTATCTGACCCTGCTAAACGGCGAAAATATGAACAGTTTGGCCAGTATTGGAATCAAGCAGGTGCAATGCCAGGAAATGGCACTGGTTTTGATGTTGATTTTGGAAGATATGGAAATTTTGATGATTTCATAAATGAACTGTTGGGACGATTTGGTGGCGCTCAGGCAGCGTCAACAGGCTTCCCTGGAGGGTTTTCTGGTTCTGGAGGGTTTCCACGGTCACAGGCAAGATCACCAGCGAATCTTGATGCAGAAGTAGTTGTAACAATTTCCTTTAAGGAGGCTTTTCGAGGTGCGCAAAGAACTCTTTCAGTAAATGAAGAACGTGTTCAGGTGGTTATACCAAAAGGGATCAAAACAGGTTCTCGATTGCGACTGAAAGGTAAGGGTAACTCTCAGCCTGGAACTGGAAGAAGAGGAGATCTTTATTTAAAACTTAAAGTAGAAACTCATCCAATTTGGCATTTGGATGGAGATCAATTATGTGCTGAATTCCCTGTTTCTTTGGAAGAATTGGTTCTTGGCGCAGTCGTTACAGTCATCACTCCGGATGGGGAGGTTGAATTAACTATTCCGGCTAGAACTGCATTGGGAAAAAGCTTTCGATTAAAGGGGAAGGGATGGCCTTCTTCTAATGGTTATGGTGATTTACTCCTTAAAACTGCGCTTAAATTACCTTCTTCATGGACGGAAAAGGAGCTTGAATTGCTCCAAGAGATAAAATCTCTACGTAAAGAGGATCCTCGAGCATCTTGGCTTGTTGATGCTTGTTTATGAGCGGGATTACGATTAGACCAACAAATTTAATTTAGATGGATTTAACTTATCGCCCTCGTCGTCTTCGTAGGACACATTCCCTGCGAGCAATGGTTAGAGAGAACTTACTAAGTCCTTCAGACTTTATATATCCATTATTTGTTCATCAAGGCTCTCAAGAAGAGGAAATAGGTGCCATGCCTGGTGCAAAGCGTTGGAGCTTGGACAATGTTTTGAATGAGGTGCAAAGAGCTTGGGGGTTGGGTATTCGCTGCATAGTTCTTTTCCCAAAGATCTCTGAAGATTTAAAATCTGAGGATGGTTCTGAATGCTTTAACGAGAATGGACTCATACCGCGGGCCATAAGCCTTATTAAAAAGGAGTTGCCAGATATGACTGTTATGACTGACGTAGCCTTAGATCCTTATTCATGTGATGGTCATGATGGAATAGTCAGTAAAGAAGGGATCGTTTTAAATGATGAAACAATTGAACAGCTATGTCGGCAGGCTGTTGTTCAAGCACAGGCTGGAGCAGATTTAATTGGACCTAGCGACATGATGGATGGTCGTGTTGGTGCCATTCGTGAAGCGTTAGATGATGAAGGTTTTACTCATGTAGGAATCATTAGCTATACAGCAAAGTATTCATCTGCGTATTACGGACCCTTTAGGGAAGCTCTTGATTCGGCCCCCCGTTTAGACACTCGTAAGGTCATCCCGAAAGATAAAAGTACTTATCAGATGGACCCAGCGAATTCTCGTGAAGCGATTATTGAGGCTCAGCTGGATGAGCAAGAGGGAGCAGATATCTTGATGGTTAAACCGGGGCTCGCATATTTGGATATTATTTATCGCCTGCGGGAAGAGTCTGAACTACCCATAGCGGCATATAACGTAAGCGGAGAATATGCAATGGTGAAGGCGGCAGCACAAAAAGGTTGGATTGATGAACGTTCAGTGGTCCTTGAAACTTTATTGAGCTTTAAGCGAGCCGGAGCCGATTTGATACTCACATACCATGCCTGTGATGCAGCATGTTGGTTGAGGAATCAACTGGATTAGTAAGTGGAATTGTTCGATTAGAATTTATTGAGAGTGATATTCCAGTTTGCTTGAGATTGAAGTAAAGACTCAGATCTTCACTGATTTCATCGCAAAATGGTCTAATAGTTTCATAACTAGAATCTTGGATGTTCAAAAGCTAGGCCACGTAGCTATTCGTGTTAAAGACATGGCCAGGGCTAAGTGCTTTTATGTTGGTCTTGGCATGAAAATGGTATGGGAGGCTGAGGATTGGTGCTATTTAGAGACCAGATCAGGTGAAGATGGGCTTGCTTTATTAGGGCCTGGGTATACCTCAGCAGGGCCTCATTTTGCATTCCATTTCAACAGGCGATCAGAAGTAGATGCTTTCCATTCACGATTACAGGCGGAAGGTGTGCAAGTGGGAGAAGTACATGATCATCGCGATGGAACGGCATCTTTCTATCTAAAGGACCCAGAAGGTAACTGGCTAGAGATGCTTTATCAGCCTCCAGGAGGGATTCCTAAAAATCAACAGGAGTTTCAATAATCATTCCCGTAGGAGAAAGCCCGATGACCTCAATGGAGAAATTAGCCATTGAAGCTCATGAGGAAACACTTGAATTATTGGAATGGCATATTCTTTGTAAACACCTATCAAGTTTTGCTAGCACTGTTAAAGGTCGTAATTATTGTCTATCTTTACCGGTCCTAAGCAATATATCTACATGTAGGTTGCTTTTAGAGGAAACTAAAGAGATAAATCTTTTAGATCAAGACATTGAAGGAGGTCTTTCATTTCATGGTGTTCATGATATTAGCCATGTTTTAGCTTTATGTAGAAAGGGCGGGATTGCTTCTGGTGAGGAGTTGTTAGCAATTGCAGAGACTCTTGGATCCGTAAGAAATTTACGTCGACAGATTGATAATGCAGAGTTAAGACCGACGTTGACTGATCGCTTAATTAATTTAGTTACACACCCTCAACTAGAAAGAACTCTTAAGCGTGGTTTAGAACATGGGGGTCGTGTTTCTGATCAAGCAAGTAGTGATTTAGCTGCTTTTAGAAAGCAAATTCAATGCTTGAGAAAGGAAAGAAGTGATTTGATTAGTGAGTTATTAAAGAGCTATGGCAATCTTTTAAACGATAATGTGGTTTCTGAGCGTAATGGTAGACCTGTTGTAGCAGTAAAGATTGGGGCGGCAGCACAATTTCCAGGATTGGTTTTGGATAGTTCCTCTTCTGGAAACACTTTGTTCATGGAGCCCAAGGGAACTATCCAACTTACTAATGAGATAAGTGAATTAGAGGTGCGAACTTTCAAAGAGGAGCAGCGCCTTTTAGGCCTATGGAGTAGAGAGATTGCTAATAATGCGGATTCACTCGAAGATCTTATTGAGATCTTTATGCAATTTGATGTTGCTTTAGCCCGCGCACGTTACAGCAGATTTTTAGGAGGTTTACCCCCAGACCTTAAAGAGAATGCAGAAGCTCCTTTTATTTTGAGGGGTTTTAGGCATCCACTTTTGATTTGGAAACAAAAGCGAGAAGAGGCCCAACCTGTTGTACCTATAACTGTAGATGTTTCTTCTAACTTGAGAGTAGTTGCTATTACTGGCCCAAATACAGGAGGGAAGACAGTT
Source organism: Prochlorococcus sp. AG-363-L02 (assembly GCA_003280185.1). The sequence continues at coordinate 10,705 of QCFP01000009.1, read as the reverse complement.
ACGCTGAAGTCTATAGGCTTAGCGGTTCTTATGGCACGCTCAGGTCTTTTCCTACCGTGTAAAGGGCCTCCGATCTTGCCCTGCTTTACAAGTGTTTTCGCTGATATTGGGGATGATCAGTCTCTTCAGCAGAATTTGTCTACCTTCAGTGGACATATAAGGCGAATCTGTCGCATTCTCCGGATTTTGTCTCATCAACCTGGGATTTTTTTAGTTCTTCTGGATGAGATTGGAGCAGGTACTGATCCTAGTGAAGGGAGTGCACTGGCAATGTCGTTGTTACGCACCTTGGCAGATAAAGCACGTTTAACTATTGCAACAACTCATTTTGGTGAGCTTAAAGCTCTTAAGTATTTTGATTCGCGCTTCGAAAATGCTTCTGTGGCATTTAATGGAGAGACTTTGACCCCTACTTATCAGTTGCAATGGGGCATCCCCGGGAGAAGTAATGCTTTAAATATTGCTTCTCGCCTTGGTTGCCCAGCTGAGGTTATCACTCACGCTCAAGAGCTTTTAAATTCTAAGAGCGAAGGAGAGGTGAATATTGTTATTAAAGGACTAGAGGAACAACGAAAGCGTCAGCACGAAGCGGCTGAAAATGCTGCTTTGCTTTTAGCACGTACTGAATTGCTTCATGAGCAGTTGCTAAACCACTGGCAGAAGCAGTCCAAGAAAAGTGCTGAGATTAAGGAAAATGAGCGCCGAAAGTTATCAGCTTCAATACAAGTAGGACAACAGGAGGTCCGCAGATTAATTAGGCAGCTAAGAAATACTGATGCTAGTGGTGAAACAGCCAGGGTTGTTGGACAACGCCTTCGTCGCATTGAGGCTGAACATGTTGAGAAGGTTAACGATAAAATTTCCCCTGGTTGGAGACCAGAGATTGGTGAACGCATAAGGCTACTTGCACTTGGTAAACCAGGAGAAATTCTAGATATCTCTGAGGATGGACTTCATTTGACAGTGCGTTGTGGTGTTTTGAGGAGCAAAGTTAACTTGAATGCAGTGGAAAGCCTTGATGGCCGAAAGCCAAATTTGACCGAACAAGTTGTAGTAGTAAAGACGCCATTAACTCTTTCTAGAGCTAATGAAATTAAGACGTCTAAAAATACTGTTGATGTTAGAGGTTTGCGAGTTCACGAGGCAGAGGTTGTCGTAGAAGAATTTATGCGTAAAAGCACTGGACCAATATGGATCATGCATGGCATTGGTAGTGGGAAACTAAAGCATGGATTAAGACATTGGCTAGATTCAGTTCCTTATGTTGACAGAGTTACTGATGCTTCCAAGGAGGATGGAGGAGGTGCTTGCAGTATCGTTTGGCCAAAATAATTGAGACGTAATTGCTAGTTATGTTTTTGAGGTAAAGCCATTTACCTTTTGCAAGTTGCCATGACTTTAGAGATATTTTCTAAAGGGTTGGGTTAGTTAATTAAGGGTTAAGGCCTAGTCTGTGTATTGATCAAAGATAGTTGCGACTGTGCAGTTTATTGATCATGCATCTATAAGTGTTTTTGGAGGTCGTGGAGGTGACGGTATAGTTGCCTTTCGAAGGGAGAAGTATGTGCCTGCTGGTGGCCCATCGGGAGGGGATGGTGGACACGGTGGCAGAGTTTTGTTTCAGGCTGATGCCAATCTTCAGACCCTTTTGGATTTTAAATATAAAAGGTCTTTTATTGCACAGGATGGACGCCGTGGAGGTCCAAATCGATCAACTGGTGCCACAGGGAAAGATTTAGTAGTTAAAGTTCCCTGTGGAACAGAAGTGCGACATTTTAATACTGGTATTTTGCTAGGAGATTTAACTAACCCAGGACAGACTTTAATAGCCGCATATGGTGGAAGAGGTGGTTTGGGTAATGCTCATTATTTAAGTAATAGGAATCGAGCTCCTGAAAAATTCACCGAAGGGCGTGACGGTGAAGAATGGAAATTGCAATTAGAACTGAAATTGCTTGCTGAGGTAGGAATCATTGGATTGCCTAATGCTGGCAAGAGTACTTTGATAGCTGTTCTTTCTGAAGCTCGTCCAAAGATCGCAGATTATCCATTTACTACTCTTGTCCCGAATTTAGGAGTAGTACGTAGACCTACTGGCGATGGAACAGTCTTTGCTGATATCCCTGGTTTGATAGCTGGTGCCGCGCAAGGGGCAGGATTAGGCCACGAGTTCTTAAGGCACATAGAGCGCACAAAATTATTAATCCATTTGATTGACGGAGGTTCAGATGATCCCTTGAAAGACCTAAGTGTTGTTAAAAATGAGCTTATTTCATATGGCCATGGATTAATTGAACGTCCTAGATTAGTGGTGATTAACAAACAAGAGTTAATTGGGAAAGAAAAACAGAAGCAGCTTTTAGATGAATTTCGAATTCAAACTGGTAGGGAAGCATTTCTGATTTCTGCTGCAATGTCAGTTGGTCTTCAGAACCTTTTGGATCGGATTTGGGAAGAGCTAGGCATTTAATGACTATATTTGTGGGGACTTGTCCATTTGCCATTTATTAGTCATAAATGGTGGAGAGTTAGAACAAACATGGAGTTTTACAGCTGCTTTGACAAAAAGGGGAAGGTAATAGCCCGATGTCAAACATCTCAGGAAATAGAAGTCTTGCGCAGTATGGGCCGACCTATAGCTCAAGTAAGGGCTATGAAGCAAGAAGAAGCAGTTGTTTGTTCTTTAACCAGTAGCCCTTGCGACTTTAAAGAAGATATTTGAACTCTTTTTCATAATTTAATAACCAATAAATGACATGATTAGGCTTGAAGAAACCTAATCATGTCATTTATTGGTTAGAGATTGCTTGCCCTTGATTAATCGTCGTAAACGAGACACTCTGGCTCATCAGGATTTGCATCACAAAACAATTCCAGGGCATTAGGGTCATGCTTGTCATCTGGATGATGTTCTTTGTATTCCTCAAGAGAATGAAGCTCATCTGTAAGGTGACGCACTTTGGCTTGGTCCCCTTGGGCTTTTGCTGACTGGATCTCTGATTGATCCTTTTTAATGTGTTCGTCGATGGAGTTCATGAAGCTTGCTAGTGACCTCTAAGGCCTTGTTCGACATAAATACTTTAGTGCCCTTGACCGATGATGCCATGGGGGTAAATGTCATTTGGTTTGCGTTACAACACCATTCCCAAGAATGGGTATCGGTTGCTACTGGCTGCAAAAAGCGAGATAGGTCTCTTTATGGGGCAATGCAATAAAGGCATGCCGGATATTTTTGGGATGGATTCAAAGTGTTTTTAATTGTGGGATCTACGAAGAAACTTTATTTTTCAGATTCAATCCAAGGCGCATCGGTATTGGAAGCTTAGATCCTTGAAGAGCATCAATATGGTGTTCTGCTCTTGTTAGATAAAGATTGACAAGTCTTTGCCTCGCCAGTTTTTAGAGTGGGGTTTTTGTCTTTGAGGGCTAATTTTGCCTTTGACAATAAGCTGATCAGATGGAAATTCATCGGTTCCTAAGGGCTGCCTTTCATTGCGATGGAATTAGCTTTGAAAAAATTAGAAAGGCCCCTTGTAATAAAAGGTATGATTATGTTTTTGTAAAAATAAAATCTTTTGTGTAGAATCTAACTTTATCTTTCTAATGTAACTTTTAGAATGGTCAATTAGTTGGTATTTAGCATATATGAATAGTTTGCCTTTAAAAAGGTTGTTGGTAATTTAAACTTTATATTCGCTTGAAAGAAATTGTCCTTATGAAGCGTTTGCGGACTTTTTTTGAGCTAGATAGTCGAAAATGCTTTTATCTCCGATGTCAGAAGCAGCATCCATTCCAAATTTTCTGATAGATAAGATGAGTAAAAGAAGGGCTGCTGTAAATAACATTCCTGAAGTTAATGCATGATTTAAAAATTGGCTGAGATGACCTATTAAGGCCATTGGTATTAAAAGGGTTAACCCAATTGCTTCAGGTCTTCGAAAACAAAAGAATTCTTTAAAACCTACTCCTGTTAGTGCTGCAAAAAAAGGCCCTATAACTAAAACCAAAAGTGGTTGAACCTCAAGGCTAGGTAGCAGGTTAGTTACTCCAACTTTTATAGATAACCATAGGATTCCAATCGTTCCAGTTAGCCATAAGGCCTGAAGTAATCTATGAAGTGGTTCAAGATAAATATGAATCCAATTCAAGACTAGCCCTAAGCTGATTGATAGAGGAATTATCCAAAGAACAGCCCAATTAGAATGAAGGAGCAGCCATTGAACAAGACCTGCAACAAGAGAAATCCCACAAGTTAGTAATGCTAGGCGATAATATTTGACCTCAATTGCATCTTGGAGAGTAATTCGATAACTTCCATAAACACCTTCAAGCTCTTTCTCCTCAAAATCTGGGTTTTTGGTGTTCAAGGCTTGTGAGTCTTCTTTCATTGGAGATGGGGAGCCGATACATTAATAATTTGCATTAGATCAGGACCTGCTGGGACAATGTTGCTTGGATTCAAGGGAAATAGCGCTCCAAAGTAGTCATTACGCCATGCTTGTGCATCGCATGTGCTTGAGACAGATTGGAGGGCCATGAAGCGCTGTCTCCATTGCCAGATGTTCCTGAATGACCATAGTGGTCGTTGGCTGCATCCAAATAGTGGCATATAGATCATTTCCCATCTGATAAGTGTTGGGAAAAGACGAATATCTGCAAGGGTAATTTCTTTGCCGCATAGCCATGGTCCTTTGCGGGAAAGACTTTCATCCACCATCTCTAAAGAAGAGAAGAGTTCTTGGGATGCTTTGTTGTATGCAGCTTGATTGCGCGCAAAACCACACCTATACACTCCATCATTAACGGAATGTTTCAGCTTTCTGTCCCAATTGTTTATTTCATCTTTTAGTTTTGCTGGGGCAAGGTCATGTGACTTTTTTGAAGTAGGCCATTGGTTTAGTACCTTGATCAGTTGAGTGCTCTCATTGCCAATTAAAGAGGGGTTTTCCTCTTGATTTTTACCTGGGTCAACAAGTGCAGGAACTGTTGCTCTATGGCTAGGGGGGCTACCACAGCGTTTGTAGATATCTAGAAGTGATTCGCATCCCATCCAAGGAGTTTCAAGTTCCCATCTCCCAGCCGAATGGTTCGCATATACAAGTTGAATAGTGAGGGTATCTTTAAGGTCTCTAAGTTGATGGACTAACCAAGTCCTATGCGCCCAAGGGCAGCTTCTGCCAATTAGCAGTCTTGGGAGAAGCTCAGAGGACCTTTGTTCTAGCTCGCAAATTTCAGTTAACTTTGCTTTGCGATGCTGACTTTGAGGACGCTGATAATTTCCTTCTACATCGGCTGGTGCCAGCCCATTCATTAGTTGATTCCATTGCCAATTCCATCCCATGCGGGCTGTTGCTACTACAACTGGTGGAATTGACATGGTGAGGCCTTCCTTTTAAAGCAAATTTCCGCCAATCTGAAGATAGCTATTTAAAAATGATGTCAAGCCTTCAGGTGCTTTTGGTGGCGGGTACCCATGGCAATGAAATTAATGCTCCGTGGCTTTTTGAACAGTGGTTAAAAAGACCAGACCTGATCGATGTATTTGGTCTTAGGACCGTAAAAGTTCTTGGCAATCCAATTGCCTGTCAGAAGGGGAAAAGATATTTAGATCGTGATCTGAATCGTAGCTTTTCTCAAGACCTGTTGAGTGATTCTCAGTGCAAAGACAGTGAGGTTCGGCGGGCAAATGAACTTTTACATCTCTATGGAAAAGATGGAGTGAATCCTTGTCAGTTAGTTCTTGATTGCCATAGCACTACTGCTTCTATGGGAACCAGCTTGGTTGTTTATGGGCGGAGGCCTCCTGATTTGGCATTAGCGTCACTGATTCAGTTTCGTCTTGGTCTCCCTATTTACTTGCATGAAGATGACTCTTCTCAACAAGGGTTTTTAGTCGAGAGCTGGCCATGTGGCTTAGTCCTTGAGATTGGACCAGTTGCTCAGAATCTTTTGGACCCATTAATTATTAAGCAAACAATTCTAGCTTTGGAAGTTTGTCTAGAGGAAATTTCAAAGAATCTATCTGGTCAAGAAACTTTTCCTGACCAAATTGTTGTTCACCGCCATTTAGGAAGCTTAGATCTACCAAGAGATTCTGAAGGATCTCCAACTGCATGCTTGCATGAATGTTTGCACGGTAATGATTGGCGACCAATTAAGAAAGGTACTCCTTTGTTTTTGCATTCAGATGGTTTTGTGGAGAGATTTTCCGATGACGAAACTGTTGTTCCAGTATTTATTAATGAAGCAGCATATGCGGAGAAAAGAATATCTATGAGCCTTACACGAAAAGAATCTTGGGATATTAAAGAACCCTGGAAGAGATCCCTTCAGTCTCTGCTTTCGGGTTGGCAATCTATTTGATCATCCACAGACCCAAATAGATTGTTCTTTTGTGCAGGGCAAATCACTGCTAGAACCATCTGCCCAGTAAATCCTTAGTCGATCATCCTTGGTGCCTAGCCTAAAGGTCATTGATGTTATTGGTCCTGCAGGAGCTTTACTTTGAGAGGCTTTATGCTTATTGATGTTTTTCCCAAGCTGAGATTCCAGCTTGGAGATACGTTTATCTAACTCGGTTATAGCCCTAGAGCTCGTTCTTGAGTCTATTTTTGAAGAGGACTCCTTTTGAGAACATCCATTTGCATTAAAAAAAACTATACCAATGGCTAATGATTTAATCAGCTTCGATACAGACCTGTTCATAGGAGATAAGGAGTCTCTTAAAAGCTTTGACTTATTCGGAAGGTAACACTCTTTCGCTCCAGTAAATGACAGCACCCTGGGCTTCAAGTTCATTGCGGCGATATTTCGCCATTGCAATAGGCACAGTTTCTTGTAAGTGCTGCCCTGCGTATAACCAACGAATTAATACCAAAGTTAGCGCTGAAGAGATGCCACCAAATCTTAAGGCTTTCTTAGCCTTTAAGTCTAGTGGCTTTTTGGGTGGCTTTTGGTTAAGGCGTTTTTCATTGCTTTTAAACCCAAAGTTGTGAATCCTGGTTCTATGGTTTTTGATGATTCCTTGCTGAATTCATCAGACTATTTGAATTGAGTTAAGCAACTATGGGGATCAGTTTTGCGACGACGACGAAACCGGCACCATTGAGGGTGCTCACGGTTAGGCTTGGTCGGCTGAACTGCAAATAGGATTCTTTCAAAAGGCCGCAGTCCTAACTTTTTCTTGGCAATGCTTTTTGCTCTAGTTCTTCAAGTCATTCGCTCCATTTAATGCATTGCCTTGGGCTAAAATTAACTAGCACAACAGGATAATTGCTCAAAACCTCCGCTTTTACGGTGGTTTTTTGAGATGGCGTTTGTCAATCCGAACCGCTAATTGGGGTTAAATGTTGGGTTGAAGGGCAAGATAAAGGTCGGCTGATTCTTTATTCTTTTAGGCATTACAGATTGATTTATGGGCAGTACTTTTGGGGAGATGTTTCGAATAAGCACCTTTGGCGAGTCACATGGAGGGGCTGTTGGGGTTGTGATAGAAGGTTGTCCCCCTAGGTTAGAGCTTGATCTAAAGAAGATTCAAGCTGAACTTGATAGGCGTAAACCTGGGCAAAGTAAAATCACTACTCCTAGGAAAGAAGATGATTATATAGAGATTTTGAGCGGGTTAATAGAGAACACGACTCTAGGTACTCCAATTGCAATGATGGTTAGGAATAAGGATCAACGACCAGCAGACTATAAGGACATTAATAATGCTTTTAGGCCCTCACATGCTGATGCAACTTATCAAATTAAGTATGGAATTCAGGCTAGAAGTGGTGGGGGAAGAGCTTCGGCGAGAGAGACAATCGGACGTGTAGCGGCTGGAGCAATTGCTAAGCAATTGCTGAAAAAGGTTAATTGTACAAATATATTGGCTTGGGTAAAAAGGATTCATACTATTGAAGCTGAAATAGACCCAAATCATGTCTCCTTAGAAGATGTTGAGGCAAATATTGTTCGCTGTCCCAATAGTGAGGTCGCTCAGCAAATGATTAAACATATAGAAGAGATAAATCGAGAAGGAGATTCATGTGGAGGTGTTGTCGAGTGTGTTGTTACGAATCCTCCTGTTGGGCTTGGTATGCCTGTATTTGACAAGTTGGAGGCTGACTTGGCTAAGGCTGTAATGTCGTTACCTGCTAGTAAGGGATTTGAAGTTGGATCTGGATTCGCAGGTACCTTTGCTAAAGGGAGTGAACATAATGATGCTTTTTTGCCAAGCCAAGGCGACCGATTTAGAACGGCGACTAATAATTCAGGTGGAATCCAGGGAGGTATTAGTAACGGAGAACCGATTGTTATAAGAGTGGCCTTTAAGCCAACAGCGACAATACGCAAAGAGCAATCTACGGTTGATTCCTTAGGGAATCCAACCGTTTTAAAAAGTAAAGGACGTCATGATCCTTGTGTGTTGCCTAGAGCAGTGCCAATGGTGGAAGCAATGGTTGCAATCACGCTTGCTGACCATCTGTTGCGTCAACGCGGACAGTGTTCACTATGGTAGACAAGTGGCAATAAGGTTTGACACTAGAATTAGTTATTATTTTGCCGCTCTATTTTTATATTCGCGATTTCATTCCCTCTCTTAATCTGTTAACAAATTTGATTGTCACCCTTCTTAAATTGTGAGATCAGGCTAAGCATTTTATTTGTTTGACAACCTGCTTAAAGTTTGGCTCAATTTTTCCATTATCAATTAGATTCCTTCCTATAACAATTGCATCATACCCTTTTGATAACCATAGGGTTATATCTTCAACTTTTATCCCGCCAGCTGCAATTACAAATGGTGGAGATGTGAAGGTTGTTTTAATTTGAGACCAATAAGAAAACCCTAGTGTAGTCGCAGGGAAAAGTTTAATTAACTTACAACCAAAGGTATAGGCATTGAAGATTTCACTAGGGCTGAAAGCACCTGGGATTAACAGTTGGTTTAATTCTTCTGCGTTTTTTTGGAGAGTTGGATTCCAAAAAGGTGACATTGCATAGTTAAGGCCAAGTTCCGAAACAGTTTCAAGAGCCACTGGATTAGTAATTGACGCAGCTCCTAATATTATTTCCGGGAAAGATTTCTGGATATCTTTTATTAGGTTGGCCCAACCGGGATGTTCGGACCAGGCTATTTCTATATGCTTTATCTCAATATCAACAAGTTGTTTGATTAGATCAAAAAATGGCTTGTAGGAACTAATGGCTTCTAGATCTTCTTTTCGAGGTCTTATTATCACTACAATAGGTAGCTTTCTTAGTGAGGATAAAAAGGTGTCTTCCTTAGCCTTCAAGTGATTATTTTTTGTGTGAATTAGACGTACTCTGCAACCTTTACATCACGACGAATTAGAAGTTCTTGTAGTCCTTCCGAATCAACTGTTTCTTGTTCAACAAGCATTTCAGCTAATTCATCGAGAATAGAACGATTATCCGTCAATACTTTGGTAGCACGAGAATACGCTATCTCAACAAGTTCTGAGACTTCAGCATCGATTGTTGCTGCAGTGTCTTCTGAAAAATCACGTTCTGCTGCGATATCTCTTCCTAAAAACATTCCCCCCTGGGAGCGCCCTAGTGCTACTGGCCCAAGTTTGTCACTCATACCAAAACGTGTGATCATTTGCCTAGCAACCTGAGCCACTTGTTGAAGGTCATTTGATGCACCAGTGGTTACTTCATCTTCTCCATATACGATTTCCTCAGCCACACGACCTCCTAGTGCAACTGCCATTTGGTTTTGCAAATAGGATCTGGAATAAAGACCTGATTCCATTCTTTCCTCACTAGGAGTGAAAAATGTAAGGCCACCAGCTTGACCTCGAGGAATAATAGATATCTTTTGAACAGGATCATAATCAGGCATTAGTGCTCCTACTAGTGCATGACCGGCTTCGTGGTAGGCCACGAGACGTTTTCGGCGATCACTAATTACACGATCTTTTTTCTCAGGCCCTGCCATAACCCTTTCAATTGCGTCGCTGATTTCGTCATTGCTAACTTCAGTTAATTCTCTCCTTGCGGCAAGGATGGCCGCTTCATTAAGCAAGTTGGCAAGATCTGCACCTGTGAAACCAGGAGTTCTTCTTGCAACCTTGTCCAAGTCAACATCTTTTGAAAGGGTTTTATCGCGAGCATGTACCTTCAGGATTTGCAATCTGCCAAGGTAGTCAGGACGGTCAACAACAACTTGCCTGTCAAAGCGACCTGGACGCATTAGAGCTGCATCAAGAACATCAGGTCTATTCGTTGCGGCAACAATAATTATCCCGGTATTACTTTCGAATCCATCCATTTCTGTGAGCAGTTGATTTAACGTTTGCTCTCTTTCATCATTTCCGCCTCCTAGCCCTGCTCCTCTTTGTCTGCCAACAGCATCGATTTCATCAATGAAGACAATGCATGGTGAGTTCTTTTTTGCTTGCTCAAACAAATCTCTCACTCTGCTTGCGCCAACACCCACAAACATTTCTACAAATTCGGATCCAGAGATTGAGAAAAAAGGTACATCAGCTTCTCCAGCAACGGCCTTTGCTAAAAGAGTTTTTCCAGTCCCAGGAGGTCCAACCAAAAGAACTCCTTTTGGGATTTTTGCTCCAACAGCTGTAAAACGATCTGGACTTTTAAGGAAGTCCACAACTTCGGTTAACTCAAGTTTTGCCCCTTCAATGCCGGCCACATCTCCAAATGTGACTTGAGTGGAAGGTTCCATTTGGAG
>QCFP01000008.1 GCA_003280185.1 Prochlorococcus sp. AG-363-L02 | reverse complement strand
CTGCCCTTCCCGCTTGATGGGGGCTTGTAGCCTTTTGCTTCCACAAGTGCTCTATAGAAGCTCTTGCGAAGTACACGGCCACTTGGGCCGACATAACCACATCCCCTAGCGATTTCATCCTCAGGACGATTGCTGAGAGATCGGGCTTTGTCTAGTAGCTCTTTGCCTACCAGCATGTGTCAGCATTAGATTGAGACTAATTCTGACTGTATTATCAAAGTTGGCAAGTGATTGAAGGAACTTTGTTCTGAAGGGGTGATTAATGTTGCTTTTTAAAGGAGATATAGGATGATGAAAAGTACTATCCAAATACCATCAACAAAGTGCCAGTACAGCTCAGCTGCCTCTAAAGAAAAGGGCTCACGACTTGTAATTCGTCCCCCTGGAGAGCGTGTTTGCCACCAAACGATAAGAATCATTAGGGCTCCAAGGGTTACATGAAGTCCATGAAATCCTGTAAGGGCATAGAAAGTACTAGCGTAAAGATTGTCAGTTAAGCCAAAAGGTAAAGAGAAGTACTCAACCATTTGACTGATAAGAAAAGCAATACCAAGACCGGCTGTTATTAATAACCACCGTTGGCAAAGCGCTGCTTGATTTCCTTTAAGGGCTTTACCTGCACGATGAAATGTTGCACTGCTCACCAGAAGTAAGACTGTGTTCAAGGTGGGTAATGCTAATTCGACTTCATATATGCCTCCTTCAGGTAAAGGGTTTACAGCTTTAAAGGTTAGGTAGGCGGCAAAAAAACCTGCGAAGGTCATGCCATCCGCTATTAGGAAAGTTGCTAAGCCAAATAATCTAAAATCTTCATGGCTATGCGACTCTTCCAGTTGTGTTTCCGATGCTTGCTTGGCAGTGCTTATTGTCGTCATTGGATTTTCTCCGGCGGTTGATTGTCTTCAGTTGTTTCTAGAATGCTTGTTTTCTTTATTGCACCATATCCATATGGCTCTTTTACCAGAGGTGCAGGCCCATTCCAATTTTCGACAGGAGGAGGTGAGCTGGTTAACCATTCAGGCGTTAGGCCTCCCCATGGATTGTCTCCTGCAGGCTCCCCTTTGAAACTGCTTTGAATCACATTCCATATGAAAGGAATGGTACTGATTGCCATTAATAATGCCCCTACACTGCTTAGTTGGTTCACAAAGGCGAATTGAGGATCGTATTCAGCGACCCTGCGAGGCATTCCATTAAGGCCTAGCCAATGCTGAGGTGCAAAACATAAGTTGAAGCCAATAAAAGTTATTAGGAAATGAAATCTACCTAGGTGTTCGTTCAAAAGTTTTCCTGTGAATTTTGGATACCAGTGATAAATGGATGAAAAGATAACAAATACCGAGCCACCGTAGACTATGTAGTGAAAATGTGCGACGACAAAGTAGGTGTCATGAACATGAATATCGAATGGAACTTGCGCCAGTGCTACGCCAGTAATTCCTCCTAATACAAAGTTGATGATGAATCCACAGGAAAACAATACCGCACTGTTCAGAGATATCCTTCCTCCCCAAAGAGTTGCCACCCAATTGAAGAATTTGATTCCTGTTGGCACTGCAATAAAAGAGGTGGCAATAGTAAAGAAAAGGCGCATCCAAGGTGGGGTACCGCTTGTAAACATGTGATGTGCCCATACCACAAGCCCAAGTACAACAATGGCCATGATTGAATACACCATTGTGGTGTATCCGAAAAGAGGTTTCCTGCAATGAACAGGAAGGATTTCACTGACTAAGCCAAATGCTGGAAGAACCATTATGTATACAGCTGGATGAGAATAAAACCAGAAAAGATGTTGATAAACCACTACATTTCCACCCATTACAGGATTAAAAAAGCCTGTATGGGCAACTATGTCGAAGCTAAGGAGAATTAGTGTTCCTGCTAGAACTGGCGTTGAGAGAACGACCAAGATACTTGTCCCAAGCATTGCCCAGCAGTACATAGGCAATTGCATTAACTTCAGCCCAGGTCGACGCAGTTTCAAAATTGTCGCGATAAAGTTGATCCCTCCAAAAATCGAACTACCCCCAAGCAAAAGAACGCTAATAATCCAAATAATTTGCCCTGCAGCAGGAGTGGTAATGCTTAAAGGTGGATAGGCAGTCCATCCAGATTCGGCGGCACCTGTAATGAAATAACTACTTATAAGCATTAGACCTGCTGGAGGGATCATCCAAAATGCAACCGCATTTAGACGTGGGAAGGCCATGTCTCTCGCTCCAACATAAAACGGTATTAAATAGTTCCCAAAGGCTCCATTTACAACAGGGACAATCCACAAGAAAATCATGATTGTGCCATGGAGGGTTAAGACTTGGTTATATACATCCCTTGCCATAAAATCGGAGATTGGACTTGTAAGCTCTATTCGAATCGCGCTAGCTAAGGCTCCGCCAATTAAGTAAAAGATAAAGCCACAAACAAGATATTGTAGCCCGATAACTTTGTGATCCAAGCTAAAACTGAAGTACCTCAGCCATCCATTAGGTTGCATGGATTCGGGTACCTTGCGTATGTCAGAAGGAGGCGCAACAGTCATGTTTCCGAAGCAATTGGTTTGGCATTTTTGGTAAGCCAACTGTCGAAAGCCTCAGGCTCTTCGACTACTACTGTTGACCGCATACCTCCATGGTATGGGCCGCATAGCTCTGCACAAATGACTGGGTATTTACCAGTTTTCGTAGGAGTAAAATTTAGAATAGTAGTTTGGCCCGGGATTACATCTTGTTTCAGGCGAAATTCAGGAACCCAGAACGCATGAATTACATCATTAGATTCCATTTTTAGGCTGACAGGTTTTCCGGTTGGAACATGCAACTCACCGGTAAGAATATCCCCTTCAGGATAGTGAAATAAAAACGCAAATTGCATTGCTGTGACTTCTATTGCTAATGGCTTCATTTCACTTGAATTGCCTAGCTGATTTGGACTTATCCCAACCCCTCCCCAGATACGCTCATTGGATTTAATTATTGAATGATCATGACCTTGATTTGATAAAGATGTCATTCCACCCATGCGGTCATAGATGTCGTAGCTGTATAGGCCTATAAAGAGAATGACAACAGCAGGGACCGCTGTCCATAAAATTTCTAAAGGAAGATTGCCTTCAAGAGGTATTCCGTCTCCTGTTTCACCTGGCTTCCTTCGGAAACGAATAAGGCTATAGATCACTAAGCCCATCATCCCAATGAATAGGATTGCTCCAATGCTGAAGAGCACTTTGAAAAGCTCGTCATATATAGGAGCATTACTGCTAGCACTATTGGGAAGTAGATCAATATTTTGTCCTAGCCAGAGGCCCCCTATTACAAGGACTATCCCCGCTAAAACTGTAAAAATTGCCGAGGGAGTCGGCACAGATCAGCTCCTGTTTCTTCGTTAAGGTTATGGAAATCTTTTAATACCTGCACCTGTTGATTGTTAATTCCCTATGAAATTAGTGGATGATTTTCTTCTTATGCTCACTAGAGAAGGGGTTTTGGGTTGGTTTGAATTACGGTTTGTCAGGAATAGATGATTTAGTTGCTCTCCTCATGTTGCAGTCGTCCATAGAACGTGACGGATTTTTTTTGATCGCTACTTTCGATTGAGAGGGACTTTTCCTTTTTGGCAGAGATGACCTTATGACCACTTCATCAAAACCAAAGATTAGATGGCGCCTTTCTCAGTTGGCAGCCCATCTTGTTGTAGCCCTTGTGGCTCTGGTCGTTATAGGAGGTGCCACAAGAGTTATGGAGGCTGGGTTGGCATGCCCAGACTGGCCTCTTTGCTTCGGTTCTTTTCTGCCTGGCCGTCAGATGAATCTCCAGGTCTTTCTAGAGTGGTTTCATCGATTAGACGCGTTCTTTGTTGGGTTGGCCTTATTGATTCAAATGGTTTTATCGCATTTAAGGCGAAATGAATTGCCAAGTTGGGCTCCTCCTACATGTGCAATTTTGTTCCTTTTGGTCATTTTTCAAGGAGCTTTAGGTGCCTTGACAGTATTTGATCTTTTGCCTTCGGGAGTTGTTACGGCTCATTTAGCTTGTGGACTTTTGCTTTTAGTCGGAGTGACTGCTCTTTCTCAAGGCTTAAGCAGCTCGAGGCAAAAGTCTCCTCCTTTGTTTTGGCGGTTAATGAGCGTTACATCACTTGTGGGAGTTCTTTGTCAGTGCCTTTTGGGGGGGCGAATGGCAACTACTTGGGCTGCTCAAAGATGTTTCTTGAATGGACAGTCTTGCGAATGGCTGCATTGGCATCGTTTCGTCGCGATGCCAGTTGCATTATGTGTTTTTGCATTTGTTATCAGCTCTCTTGGGGTAGGTGGTTGGCCTCGTAGTCAATGGCCCTGGTTATCAGCGACTCTTGGTTTAGTTGGCCTTCAGATCAGTGTTGGGGTGTTGTCAGCAAAACTCGAACTTTCTAATCCATCTGTGACAGTTGCCCATCAGCTAATCGCAGCTTTACTTGTTGCGTTGTTGTCATCCCTTGCTTTCAAGGGCCCTCAGGAGTATCCAAAAGTGAGAGCCCTTGGTGATTCATCTTTTTTGGAGACTTGTAATGGTTAGTACTTCTCCTGAGTTGTTTAAAGAAGATGTCTCTAGGAAGAAGGTTGTCCCATCAAGACGACTTGTAAAGCTTCCCGCCTGGTTAGAAGTTGCTAAACCCAGGTTGATCCCTCTCCTTTTGGCTACAACCGTTGGTGGAATGGCATTGAGCGAAGGTTGGCCTTTGTCTTTGCCGAGATTTATTTGCACCCTTTGTGGTGGTGCATTGGCAGCAGCAGCAGCAGCAATATTGAATTGCCTTTGGGAACAGGAACTTGACGGCAGGATGCTACGAACGAGTGGTAGAGCCTTACCCTCAGGCCGAATCTCTTCTACCTCTGTTTTCCTTGGGGCAATTGTTTGCACTTTCATTTCAGCAGTTTTATTAATTGTTGGTGTTAATTACTTAGCGGCATCTTTGTCTTTGCTTGGTCTTTGTAGTTATGTTCTTTTATATACAGTTTGGCTGAAGCCACGCACTTCAAAAAATATCGTTATTGGAGGTGTTGCAGGAGCTATTCCGCCTCTTGTAGGTGCAGCTGCTGCAAGTGGATATATCGGATGGGGTGGTTGGTGGTTATTTGGCTTGGTGATGGTTTGGACTCCGGCACACTTTTGGGCTTTAGCAATGTTGCTTCGCGAAGATTACCGTTCGGTAGGAATTCCAATGCTTCCTGTAGTTAAGGGAACTGGATTTACGGCTAGGGCAATTAATCGTTATGGCTGGGCTACTGCATTGTTAAGTTGTTTCGGGGTTTGGGCTTTACCTGAAGGAGGACTTTTTTATGGGTTAATGATGGTTCCTTTTAATTTTCGTCTTCTTCAAATGGTTTTTCGACTAGGAGCGGAGCCAGATGATATCGAACGAGCAAAAGGTTTATTTAGATGGTCGATTCTTTATATGTTTGGGGTCTGTCTAATCTTAGTTATGAGTCGGTTGCCTTTATCAGTTGACTTTCACTACCAGTCATTGGAATTGATTAAACATTTTTCTATTGGCTTGGAGATTGTCTAAACAGGTTTTTCTTTAGAGAACTCATCAGCATGATTCCATCCAAATGCTTAGATTCTTAACCGGAGGCACCTAGAGGATGAATTGTTTATGCAAATGATTGAATTGGAAGGAATTCAAAAATCTTTTGGGTCTATTGAGGCTTTATGTGGATTGGAATTGACTGTCCCAGAAGGATCTTTGTATGGACTTCTTGGACCAAATGGAGCTGGTAAAACTTCGACACTTCGGATCATTACTACTCTGCTTGCTCCAGACTCAGGGCGAGTGCAAGTAAGTGGGATAAATGCACTAACTGATCCAGATTCTGTGAGAAGTCAGTTGGGTTATGTGGCGCAGGAGGTTGCTATTGACAAGATTTTAACCGGCCGAGAATTATTGGAGTTCCAAGCAGATCTATATCACTTGAACCATGAGAGGAAAATGGAAATGATTGCTTCCATGATTAAGCGACTTGAGATGGACTCTTGGATTGATAGACGTTGCGGAACTTATTCTGGTGGAATGAGACGAAGGCTTGATTTGGCTGCTGGTTTATTGCATCAACCTCAGTTATTGGTATTAGATGAGCCGACAGTGGGTTTAGACATGGAAAGTCGTACAATTGTTTGGGAATTGTTAACCGAATTAAAGTCGAAAGGAGTAACAATTCTCTTAAGTAGTCACTATCTTGAGGAAATAGAAATAATGGCTGACCGCATTGCAATTATTGATAAAGGTCGAGTTATTGCAGAAGGAACACCTGATCAACTAAAAAATGAACTTGGTGGCGACCGTGTGACGCTAAGGGTTAGAGAGTTTAGTGATGAGAATGAATCGAATAAGGTCAGAAAGCTTCTGGAAAATGTTGAAGGAGTTAAGCAGGTTGTTGTTAATAGATCTCAAGGCTTTTCTCTAAACCTTGTCGTAGACGGCGAGACGGTTTTGCCTCGATTACGCGAACAGTTGTGTAACGCTAACTTTCCGATCTTCGCGCTTGCTCAGAGCCGCCCCAGTTTGGATGATGTTTACTTACAGGCAACTGGGAGGACTCTTATGGACGCAGAGCTGGCAGTCGCTGGCAAAAGGGATTCAAAGCTTGAAGCCAAACAAGGGATGCGTTGATGTTCTTAGGGCTTGAAAAAGTTTTTCTCTCTAGGATTTTTGTACGTTCTTAAATTTGTATTTGGAAGTGATCTAATGAATGGCCAATTCACCGGACAGAGAGTTCTTGCGCCTGATAGAAGCAGATGGCTCGATCTGTTCCAGGAAACTTTTGCGTTAACTCGTCGTCTTTTTATCCAGCTTGTGCGGCGGCCTTCAACTTTGATTGCCGGGATTCTGCAGCCTTTGATTTGGTTACTTTTATTTGGGGCGCTTTTTTCAAAAGCCCCTGAGGGCCTTGTTCCTGGAGGGGATAGTTATGGAAGTTTCCTAGGAGCAGGGGTCATTGTTTTCACCGCGTTTAGTGGTGCTTTGAATGCAGGCCTGCCAGTGATGTTTGATCGTGAATTTGGATTTCTTAATCGCTTGCTGGTTGCGCCTCTAAGAAGTCGAAGCTCGATCGTTTTCGCATCGGTTATCTATATAACAACGATCAGTCTTATTCAATGTTTTGCAATTATGGGAACTGCTTCATTCATTGGGTATGGCTGGCCAGGAAAAAGTGGTCTTTTAATTGTTCTTTTCACTTTGTTGTTACTAGTTTTCTCTGTTACAGCTCTTAGCCTGGGTTTAGCTTTTGCCTTGCCGGGACATATTGAATTGATTGCTGTTATTTTTATTTTTAACTTGCCTCTTCTCTTTGCTAGCACAGCTTTAGCTCCTTTGTCATTTATGCCTATATGGTTGGGCTGGCTAGCAGCGCTTAATCCGCTTACCTTTGCAATAGAACCCATCCGTGCTGCTTATGGTGGCCCTCTTGATCTAAATACTGTTCTAATTAATGCTCCTTATGGTGCTGTGAACGGTTATGGATGTTTGAGTGTGCTGATGGCTCTTTCCTTGGGACTCTTCTTTTTGATCCGCCCAATGTTGAACCGTAAACTCTCCTAACCTATTCAGTGACTCAACTTTTCTCAAATTGCTCTGAACCTCGCCAAGCGGCTCTTTTATGTCAGATGTTGGAGGCATCAGAGAAGAAGGAAGATAGGGTTTTAGAACTTCTGCTAGGCAAGTGGGCTCATCGTTATGGAGTAAGCACACTTCCTAAGTTGAATGAATTACAGGACTCACATTCAGAAGAGATTTTGGATGATCTTGAGATAACAGCTTCAAAATTAAATGAAAATAAACCTCAGGACTTGATTCCAACAGGTTTAACTCAGGAATATAAAGAACCTATTTCTGAAATCAGTAATGATTTATCTTTCTCGGAAAACTTTTCTCCAAGCCCTTTTAGACGTCTAAAGACAGCTTTGAATGGATATCTGGAGGAGGTTAATAATACTTTTAAAGCCAAGAAAAGTAAAACCATTGAAACCATTGAAACCATTGAAACTTCCAGTAGGGATGATCTTAATGGCTATATCAGCGCCCCTCCACCGCCTCGGAGGGGTAATAGATTAAGTCGATGGGTGCCAGATTTAGAGGGTCAACTCCCTAGAGCTTCTTGAAACTAGAAGACTAATTATGTAGCTTAAATATCTTAAGTCTACTTTAAAAGCTCAATCTTTTTATGAAAAATTAGAAGGGGATTGTTAAACATTAAGTTGAAAATATAAATGAGTATTTCAATCGATTCAAATTAATATTTCCGTCTATCTAGATATGGTTATTTGCCTTTGAATTTTTTACATCATTCCAGGCATTCCCATTCCACCCATTCCAGGCATTCCACCCATTCCACCCATTCCACCCATTCCACCCATAGGATCTGCACCACCTTCTGGACCGGCAGGCGCGGGAGGCTCTGGCTTGTCAGCAATTACCACTTCTGTTGTAATTAATAATGAGGCTATAGATATTGCATCTTGAAGCGCCAGACGAATTACTTTTGATGCGTCAATGATGCCAGCCTTTAGAAGGTCTTCATAGGATCCATTTAGTGCATTAAACCCTTTCCCAAGTCTTTTTATTTCAGAAACAACAACGTCACCATTCTCTCCAGAGTTAATTGCTATTTGCCTGACAGGTGCATTAAGAGCTCTTTGAACTATTTCAACGCCAGTTCGCTCATCACCAATTAACTTCTTTCTTGGATCATTAAGCTTTTGGCTTATCTGAAGAAGTGTTGTCCCTCCTCCTGGAACGATTCCCTCTTCAACGGCTGCACGAGTTGCATTTAGAGCATCCTCAATCCTTAACTTGCGATTTTTGAGTTCTGTTTCTGTTGGCGCACCAACTTTAATCACAGCAACGCCACCAGCTAATTTGGCTATTCTTTCACTTAGTTTTTCTCTGTCATATTCTGAGTCTGTTGATTCAAGTTCACGTTTAATTGATTCCACGCGTTCTTTTACAGATTTGATGTTTTCGTTGTTTGTGACAATCGTAGTTTTGTCTTTTCTGATAGTTATTTTTCTTGCTTTACCAAGGTCAGATAGTGAGACTTTCTCAAGACTCATTGCTCTGTCTTCACTGATTAATGTCCCACCAGTTAGGACAGCAATATCTGACAAAGCTGCTTTACGCCTTTCGCCAAATGATGGAGCCCTGACAGCTGCAACCTTTAGAACTCCACGATTTTTATTTACTACAAGAGTTGCTAATGCTTCCCCCTCAACTTCTTCTGCCAAGATTACTAGTGGTGTTGATTCCTTTTGAACAGCTTCTAGTACAGGTACTAAATCAGAGATAGCGCTGATCTTTTTATCTGTGATTAATAGCAAAGCATTTTCGAACTCGCATATCTGACGTTCCCCATCTGTAACGAAGTATGGGGAGCTATAGCCTCGGTCAAAGGCCATCCCTTCTGTGATCTCAAGCTCTGTGGCAAGGGATTTTGATTCTTCAACGGTGATTACTCCATCAACGCTTACTTTTTCCATTGCATCCGCAACTATTTGCCCTATTTCCTCGTCTCCTCCTGCACTGACAGTCGCGACTTGTCCAATTGCTTCACCACTGCCTACGGTTTTGCTGAGCTTAGATAATTCTTCCACAGCAAATTTGGCTGCCTTCTCCATTCCTCTTCTTAGCTCAATAGGACTTGCGCCAGCTGCTGTATTTCTAAGACCTTCATGAACCATGGCTTGAGCTAAAACTGTTGCAGTTGTGGTTCCATCTCCAGCTTTTTCTTTTGTTTTAGAAGCAACTTGTTCGATCAGCTTTGCGCCAATGTTTTCAAATGGATCTTCAAGCTCTATTTCTTTTGCAATGGTGACTCCATCGTTGACGATGTCAGGAGCTCCGAATTTTTTTTCTAGTACTACATTTCTTCCCCTTGGACCAATAGTTACTCTTACAGCATTGGCCAGGGAGTTGACACCTTTTTCTAGGGCGCCGCGAGATTCGTCTGAAAAGCTTAGGAGTTTTGTCATGGTCCACATATGATCCCCGCACAATTTCCCACAGCAAGTTGATTCAAGGGGAGGGGTTATAAGTGGGGAAAGCCGAATTATTTACTTTTAAATTTGGCGTGCTTTGGAATTGGTGGTTATGGTCGAGCTATGAATGACTCAGGTGTGCTGTTTTTTATTTTAATGACAGGCTTGGCGGCCACTATGACCTTGGTTTATGTTCCGCTGCGCTTTTTTCTTACTGCTACAGCAAGAAGTAGAAGATTAAAACTTCTTCAAAGAATAAGAAGGTTGCGCGATGAGCTTGGCCAGCCTTTGGATCCTTGATGGAGATTTGGAGCTTCTTTTTTTTGGATATAATTTGTTATTTTTTACTTCGTATATTTTTAGAGACTCAAAGTTAAACTTGTAAAAATACTTGGTTTATCTCCAGATAGAAGAAATGTTAATATCATAATTAGCTATAATAAATCTACTCCTGATTTAACTCATTTGCCTCCTGAATTTGATTATTTGTATTCTTCACTTATGACTTCAGAAGAACATTTTGATTATGTGAAGCATGGTAATTATTGCTCCCATATCGCCTTGGTTTATTTTACATCTTTAAATGCATCAATACTTACACATAAGTTCTGATGCTTTCATGTTTCTTTGAAAGAGCTTAAACTTTTCTACACTCTATAAATAGAGACTACCTTTTCATAACAGGGCTTTTAGTTCATTAACATTCCACCATCAACCTGAATCACTTGCCCTGTGATGTATTCAGCTCCAGGGTCAGTTGCTAAGAATTTCACTATGCTTGCTACATGCTCAGGTGTCCCAAACTTGCCAAGGGGAATTGATTTAAGTATTTCATCAGCTGCTAGCCCTTTGGTCATATCAGTTGATATGAAACCCGGCGCAACTGCATTAACAGTAATACCGCGGCTAGCGAATTCTTTTGCAGAACTCTTAGTTAAACCTAATACGCCAGCTTTGGAGGCTGAATAATTTGCTTGCCCAGCATTTCCCATTAGCCCTACTACCGAAGTGATGTTGATTACACGACCTTTTTTTTGTTTAATCATGGGTCTAGAGACTGCTCTAGTGCAAAGGAAAACTCCGCCAAGATTTAGATCAATTACTTTTTTCCAATCATTTATTTTCATCCGCATCATTAGTCCATCCCGAGTAATTCCTGCGTTGTTTACCAGTACATCAATTTTCCCACTTCTTTCCAAAATAGTATTAATTAGGCGCTCAACTTCCTGTTCTTCCGAAACGTTGGCTTGAATTGCATAAGCATTACCTCCTGATGCAATGATTTCTTTGACAACTTTCTCGGCTTCATCGGCAGAGTTGCTGTAATTCACAGCAACTTCTAAACCTGCTTCAGCAAGAGAGATTGCTATGGCTCTCCCAATGCCTCTGCTTGCTCCGGTTACGAGCGCTGTTTCACTAGGGACCATTTCAGATGACGTCATTTGTAGGTAATTGTTCTTTGCATCGTAAGGACAAAGAGTCTTGTTTTTTAGCTAGTCATGGTTTCTACGTTGCAAAGTGTTTTCCCAAGTAGTCCTCTTAGCTTGGCCAGTTGTTGTTTGCTCCCCAGAACCACAAGAACTTGTCCAGGGGAAAGTTTCATGTTTCCGCCAGGGTTCGTGACTAGATTTGCTCCGTCTCGAATAGCTAAAACCATTGCGCCGCTTTGACGCCCTAATTGAACTTCCGAAAGGCTTTTATTTTGAAGTTTTTGAAATTCATTCGGATCGCTCGTTAGAAGGAATTCCTCTATCTCGCAACCGGAACCGGCTAGTAAATCCATGAAATCTACGGCCAATGGGCGAAGTGCAGTAGCCGCAATTGTTCTTCCAGCAGTGACATAAGGACTAACTACAACATCTGCACCTGCAAGTTTTAACTTTGCAGAGGCTTCTTCCGTATCTGCTCTAGCGATAAGGCGACATTCTTGTCTCAATCCTTTTGCACTGAGGATGACATACAAATTTGCCGCATCATTGGGTAATGCTGCGATTAGGCTTCTGCAGCGATCCAACCCTGCTTGTAGCAATGTCTCATCAAGAGTTGCATCACCTTCTAAAGCCATTAATCCGCGTTCTTCGGCCGTTGATTTTGACGTTGGATCTATTTCTACAACTAGAGTCGGGACATTTTCTTTGAGAAGTTGGTCTGCAATTTCTTGGCCAATTCGGCCATATCCGCAGAGAATTACATGGTCATGCATACGTCTCATTATCCGGCGAAATCTCAATTCCCGCATCTGACGGAAATAGCCTGATGCTGTTAGGTCTAGAACTCTTTTGATTGTTAGCTGAACAATAATTAAACCTCCGCCGATCACTAAAACAGTCACTAACCTGCCTGCTGCAGATAATGGCGCAACTTCTCCATAACCAATTGTGCTTATTGTGATGAGTACCATCCAGAGAGAGTCTCCCCAGTCCCAACCTTCTGTTATTCGATACCCAAAGGCACCTAGTAAGAGCAAAATGCTGAGAGCAAGAAGAGTTCCTAACCAAGGTTTTGCAAGACCTCGAAGCCTTAACCCTTTAAGGATGCTCCCTTTTGAATTAGGCCATCTTTCTTTCATAAGGAGAGGATTAGCCTCGATCAGCTTGTTGAACTGTTTTCAGTTGATTGTATGGATATGATCTCAACTTGCTAATTGATAGGAGCCTCTTGTGCATCTTCTTATTGCGGCTGCAGGTTCGGGAAGTCGAATGGGGGCAACTAAGAATAAATTGTTGCTTCCCTTGGCTTCAAGAGCAGTCATTGCTTGGACTTTAGATGCGGCCATTTTGGCCGAGGAAATTACTTGGATAGGCATAGTTGGTCAAAAAGTTGATCAAGAAGAAATAACGCATTTCATGAAAGCTTCCCCAAAACCAATTCAATGGATTGAAGGAGGAAAAACTCGACAGGAGTCAATAAAGAGAGGTTTGGCAGGCTTGCCACAAGGAGCCAAGCATGTATTGATTCATGATGGTGCAAGATGTCTTGTGGAATCGGAATTATTTAATCGCTGTGCGAAATTAGTTGTCTTAGGCAAAGCGGTTATAGCGGCTGTTCCTGTTACAGACACAATTAAACGTGTAGATAACAAGGGCTTGATTTTGGGAACTCCTTGTCGTTCTGAATTATGGGCAGCCCAGACCCCGCAAGGATTCGCTGTTGATCAATTGAAGGAGGCTCATGCAATAGCAGATGCAAAGAATTGGTCTGTTACTGACGATGCTTCTTTGTATGAGAGTCTTGGCTGGCCAGTAGAAGTTTTAGAAGCTCCTTCTTCAAATATCAAGGTCACTACACCTTTTGATTTACTAGTGGCTGAGTCAGTTATCTCATTTAGGGAAAAAGCTTGAGGAGCCCTTTTTGGCAATCAATTTTTGCCAGATTTCCTAGTGGTAAGGCTGCATTACCGACTAAATGGCCTACTGGCAATTCTCCTAAGACCGGAATCCCTAGGTCCGAAGTCCTTTCCTTTAGAACCATTTCAAGAGAGGATTTCTCATGTTTTGCAAGTGGTACGTCTCCTTCGCAATCTTTAAAGTTTCCAAAGCCTAGGCCAGCTATTTGTTTAAGGGGACCAGCCAGTCGCCACTGTGTGAGCATTCGATCTATTCGATATGGCTCTTCATCAATGTCCTCAAGAATGAGAATTGCACCTTTTAAATCGGGTACAAATTTGCTGCCTAGCAAATGAGAAGCAACAGTTAGGTTGGCAACAACTAATGGTCCAATTGCTTCTCCTTTGGACCATGGATCTCCTTCAATTGCAGGAATTGGCTTCCCAAAAAGAAGACATCTAAGCCTTTCTTTGCTCCATTCGGGTTCGGCTGCAAGAGTTGTAATTAGTGGACCATGAATGCAACCATGGAATCCGGCCGAAAGCCTTGCTAAGAGTAGAGAAGTTACATCTGAAAAACCAAGAATCCATCCGGTTTGCCATTTCTGGGGAAGTTCTAGTAATCGTGAAGACCCCCACCCACCCTTTGCACATGCTATTAAAGGTGCTGAAGGCTCTGGTTGAAGATCTTTATTGCGGATTTCATCTTCACCTGCAAGTTCTCTCCACCTTCGATTGAGGATATTTGTCGACCTACATACAAGGCCCCACCCTTGCAACACTTTTGTACCTTCAATTAAAAGGTCTTCATCATTAAAGGCTGATGCTGTAGCGGCAAATGCGACTTCATCTCCTTGCTTTAATGAGGCAGGAATTGTTTGCTGAAGTAGTTTGATCATTTTATCTAATTTGGCCAAGGATTAAACCTAAAAATAAAAGAGAACCAAGCTTTACTTGATTCTTGAAATGTTTCCCATGGCCTCCTTTCTTTAGCTTATTGTTATTATTAATTAAGTAAGCTTCTCGTTGCATTCCTGCTGTGGCGATAATCCAGATTGGCCAGAAAATAAATCTAATCCCTGCAAAATATGCTGCAATAGCAAGAGAGGTACATGCTATTGCATAGGTTGTCGGAACTATCCATTTAATATTTTCTCCTAAACTCAATACACTGCTTTTTAGGCCCAGCTTTTGATCGTCATCTTTATCCGCAATGGCATATACGGTGTCGAACCCAAAGGTCCAAAAAAGCGTTGCTAACCAACACCCTAAGAGTGGGGTTCCACCATTCAGGTTTGCTTCACTTGCCCCCCATGGTATTAGTACAGAAAAGCCCCAGCAGATAGCAAGAATCGCTTGAGGGTATGGAAACCAACGCTTTGCTGATGGATAGAGCAAAATTGGGGGTAGAGCTAAAATTGCTAGTCGAAGACAAAGTCCTCGACTATGCATTGGAAGAGAAAGGACTACAAAAAGGCTTAACGATAAGAAAAATAGAAGTAAGAAAAAAGCAGTTGAATTCTTGACACTTCCTTTGGCAAGAGGCCTTTCTGCTGTTCGATTTACTTCTTTATCAATATTCTTATCCCATAGATCATTTGCTATACAGCCTGCGGCACTTATAGCAAGCCCGCCGAGGATGATCAGGGATAGCAATTCAGTTTCTGGAGGAGCTGAGGGCGTAAGCCAAAGAGCCCATCCTGCAGGAATGAGGAGTATGAGCCTTCCGCTGGGTTTGTTCCAACGAAGTAACGCACTCCATTGTTTTAATTGATATGGGATTTGAATCTTTTTCACGTATTTTTGTATTTATAGAGACCTTAATCAAAATTGTGCCATTGCTTTGGGTAGATGATGCAAGACTATTCTCTATGAACATTAGTGATCAATGGGAGCCAGAGATCTAAGTCTGACTTCCAATTTGCCCTTGGAGAAACAGCTAAGTTTTTCAGTTTGAGATATGCCAGAAGACTCTTCACAAGGTTTGCAAAAGGTCGCCGCCATAGATATTGGCTCCAATTCCATTCACCTTCTTATTGCTTTAGTAGATACGCGTTTGAATTCTTTCTCTATTCAATTAGCAGAGAAGGCAACAGTTCGATTGGGAGATAGAGAGACAGAGACAGGTGACCTGACAGAGAAGGCAATGGTTAGAGGATTGGAAGCCCTCGATAGATTTAAGGCCATTATCGATAGCCATAAAGTCGATCATTCAGTGACTGTGGCTACTAGCGCAGTAAGAGAGGCATTTAATGGGGATGAATTTCTAAAGAGAATTAAAGAGCGCATAGATCTTGATGTTGATTTGATTAGCGGAGCGGAGGAGGCAAGGCTTATTTACTTAGGCGTGCTATCTGGGATGAAATTTGAAGATAGACCACATATTTTGCTGGATATTGGAGGAGGTTCTACAGAGTTGGTTCTTGCTGATGGAAGAGACGCAAGAGCTCTGACAAGTACGAAGCTTGGAGCAGTTCGACTCCAAAAACAGTTGGTAAAAGAAGAGCCTATTTCTTCAAAAAGAAGAAAATTTTTAAAGACATTTATTATGGCTTCTTTAGAGCCAGCAGTGCAAAAAGTATCTAGTCGGATAAAAGCTGATGAGCAGCCACTGATGGTTGCAACAAGTGGAACAGCCTTAGCTTTAGGATCAATTTTGGCTAGTGAACAAGAGATCTCCCCGCTTAAGTTGCACGGTTACACTGTATCTAGAGAAAGAATTGAGAATATAAGCCAAAGGTTAATTAGCATGTCTTTTGAGGAAAGGCGTTCTTTGCTTCCAATTAATGATCGACGTGCAGAGATAATTGTCCCAGGCGCTTTAATTTTGCAAACTGCTATGCAGATGTTAGGTGTAGAAGAATTGGTTCTTAGTGAAAGATCATTAAGAGAAGGATTGATAGTCGATTGGATGTTTCGGCATGGTCTTTTAGAAGATAAATATAGCTATCAAAGTATCATTAGAAAACGAACAGTTCTTCATCAAGTAAAGCGCTTCTCTGTTGATTTAAACCGAGCGAATCGTGTATCTAGTTATGCTCTTAGTATTTATGATCAAACGGTTGGTATCGTACATAAGAATCTGGGAGAAAGTAGAGAACTTTTGTGGGCAGCAGCTATGCTACATACCTGTGGAAAAGTAATCAATATAAGTGCCTATCATAAGCATTCTTGGTATTTAATTCGACATGGAGAATTGCTTGGCTATTCTCATTCTGAGCATTTGATGGTTGCTGCAATTGCTCGATATCACCGTAAAAGTCTCCCTAAAAACCGCCATGAGGCATGGCAGTCAATTGTATTAGAATCGCAAAGGAAAATTGTTTCTGAGATGTCATTGATTTTAAGACTCGCCACTTCAATCGATAAACGTCCGGATAGATATGTTGAAAAAATTAAAGTTAAATATAATCAGCCGGATATATGTTTTCAGCTTCATGGAGCTAGTGCAGAAGATGACTTAAATCTGGAAATGTGGAGTTTAAAAAGTTGTGCTAAAATCTTTAAAGATCTAACAGGGCACACTTTTCAAGTTGTTGTGGTATCAGAATAAATAGGAGTAATGAATCAATCTTTGTTTAACTGATATTCTCTTGATAGAGCCAAATCCTAAGAGCATGAGAACATAGGTTACTTTTAAATTCCTAATCAATTAATTTTAAGTGTTCAATTATTTCCTCGGAATTCAAATTTAGTTTTTCTGCGATTCTTCTAATCATCCCCTTGATGAATACTGGTTCGGGAAGATTCCCTACTTCTCCATTCTCTAGTGCATGGAGTTGACCTTCCCCAAGCCTAAGGGCATTAGCAAAATCTTCAGGCGAAATATTTTGTTCTTGCCTAGCTTTTCGAAGGAGCTCACCAATTTCTTTTAGTGAAGAATGCTGTTTTGCTTGAAGAAGGTTTTTGTCATGAATACCTTCTGTGCCCTTATACATATTTTCAGCCCACTCAAAATGTGCCTAAAAGATAGGCGATTAATTGGCAGATGTCATGATTTGCTTATATTAAGCTGTTAATTTCCGGAATTTCTTTCTACTTGCTCACATGTTATGTAAATAGCTTCTTTGTTTTGAGGTTAGAAGTTTTTTGTAGCAGTTATTGCTTTTGTCGAAATAGATGGTCATGTTCAGGCGAGTAAAGCTTCGAGCGCATTGTTGTTTCCTCTAAGGCAGGACTTATTAAATAAAGGGTGGTGCGAATTAGCTTTTTTTGGATAGAAGTTTTTGCCATTTCTCTTAAAGGTACTAAAGCTATCCATTGATCTGGCCAGCTAACTCTGTAGCTAATAGCAACTGGTGTTTCTTCTGGATAGTGCTCAAGAAGAACTGATTGGGCTTCTTCTACATGCCGAGCGCTTAAATAAAGACAGAGAGATGCTCTGTGTGAGGCGAGTCTCTCTAAGCATTCTTTTTTGGGTACACCTGTTCGACCAGAAGCCCTGCTAAGAATGATTGTTTGGACAATTCCCGGAATTGTTAGTTCCCTTTTAAGGTTCGCTGCAGTCGCTTGATAGGCGCTAATCCCAGGTATGACTTCGAAATCGATTTTTGCATGAATTAGCCCAGAGATTTGTTCCGAAATCGCACCGTATAAGCATGGATCGCCGTCATGAAGTCGAACGACTTTCTTTCCTTCTTGGGCTTTTATTATTAGTAGGTTGAGAATCTTTTCTAAAGTTAGTGAACTGGTTCGGATCTTTTCGCAAGATTTTTTTGCTAGGTCAGTTATTTGAGGGTTGACTAACGAATCGGTCCAAATCAGAACATCGGCCTTCTTTAAGTGCTCTGCTGCACGTATCGTGAGAAGGTCCGGGGCTCCAGGTCCTGCGCCTACAAAAGCTATAGGTGTGGTAATCATTTTTTAGTAGTTATTTGATGTCAGGCTGGGGAGATCTTTCTTTTGAACAAAGAGTCTCCAAAGGCCCAAGATTCCAAAAGTTAAAAGTATAAGACTCATTAATTGTGCAGTTCTGATGCCGCCCTCGCAGAAGGGGGGTGCTGATGCAATGCATAATGGATCGATACGAAGACTTTCTATCAAAATGCGCCCTATGCTGTATGAGAAAATATATAAGCAGCTAATTGATCCATTAAGAAGCTTCTCGGATCTTTTTATGCTCTTTCTTAGTAGGTAAATTAATACAAGGAAAATTAAAAGGTTCCAAATTGATTCGTATAAGAATGTTGGGTGAAAATATTTTTCAGAGGTAAATACTGCAGGTCTGTAAATAAACGGTATAAATAGTTTCCAGGGAAGATTGGTGGGTAAACCAAAAGCTTCGTTGTTGAAGAAATTTCCCCATCGGCCGATTGCTTGGCCCAGAGCAACAGATGGAACGATTATATCAAGGATCTCCCAAAACCTCTGCTTCTTGAATCTACAGAAGAGAAAGATTGCTAAAGCTCCTCCAATCAGTGCACCATGAATTGCAATACCACCTTTCCATATAGCGAAAACCTCTAACCAATTTTCTCTATAATTTCCCCATTCAAAAGCCACATAGTATGTACGTGCTCCAATTAGGGATGATAATACGAGAAAAGGCAAAAGATCATCTATTAATTTATATCCTAAACCTTTTTTTCTTGCTAAATAACTTGAAATTCTTAGACCAATGAATACGGATATTGCTATTAGTAAACCATACCATCTTAGGGAAATTGGACCGAACTGAATTATCTCAGGCCCCGGTGACTGGAAGGTGGCAATCACAATGTACTTATCTGTCTTACTTGTTTAGGATGAGGGCCCTTTTAGATTCCTTCTGCAGCCTGTACTTTCTCAACTTGCTTCTTCTTGAGGACTAGTAGGACTTGTGCAATTGAAACTGCAGCAAAGAATGCAAGAAGACCAAAGATTCTTGTAGGACTCTGTAGCACAACTTCTGTGTCAAGTTGGCCAAACCCTCCTGCATTAGGGTCGTTAGTTAGAGGTTCGCCAGCTTCTATCTTATCTCCTTCATTAACCAGGAGTGTTGGCCCTACTGGAATACTCTCAATGGCTTTATTAGCATCTTCTCCTTGGATTGTAATTAATTTTTCATTGTTTTCTCCATCATTGATTGAAGAGATGGTGCCGCTGATAGAAGCTGTAAAAATTGTATTATTGCTCTTTTCTCCAGTCGGGTAGACTTGGCCTCTGCCACGATTTCCACCTACGTGAATTGAATATTTCCCGAACTTTATTTTGCTATCTTTCGAGGGGTCAGGGGCCAAAATTGGAAAGACTATTTCTCTATTTTGGTCTCCTGGAAGGGGCCCTACGAGAATTATGTCATCCCGCTCTTCACTGTATTGAGTGTAGTAAACACCTTGTGTTTCTTCTTTTATTGAATCGCTCCAACGATCCTGCGGAGCTAATTTGAATCCGTCAGGGAGCATTACAACGGCGCCTACCTGCAGAGGAACATTGCTGCCATCCGCACCTATCTCTGTTGTCCCAGTTTTATAGGGTATTTTGACAACGGCTTTAAAGACACTGTCAGCTCTTACTGATTGAGGCACTTCTGCCTGTGTAGTCATTTGAGCCAAGTGACAATTGGCACAAACGATTTTTCCTGTTGCTTCTCTTGGGTTTTCGTAATTTTGTTGCGCCCAGAAAGGGTATGCCCAAGTTTTGGTTGGAGAAATTGATATTGCTAAACCAAGAATCAAGAAGGAACTTAGTAACTGTGAGAGAAATCGACGCATGATGGAGATAGGAAGCTTGGTAAAGACTTTGTGTGTGGCTCTAAACCCACCAGGGTTTTTCACTGGTCCGGAAATCGGTGTCAGTCCATTGACTTACAAAAACATTGTCGTTTTCGACAGATACATTTGCCAATGCAAGTGATAAAGGTGCGGGACCCCTTACCACTTTCCCAGTTGGGTCATATTGGCTGCCATGACATGGGCATTGAAATTTGTTTGCACCTGCATTCCATGGTACGACGCATCCAAGATGGGTACATATGGCATTTATCCCATAAGCCCCAATAGCATCGTTTCCTTCAACTATTAAATATGTGGGGTCTCCCTTAAGCCCCTGAACAAGGCTGCGGTCTCCAGCGGGGTGGTTGGCTAGCCATCCAGTTGCAGTTACTGAATTGCCTAATTCATCTTTCGCACTTGTCCCGCCACCGCTGCCGCCTGCGCTAGGAGGAATGAAGTAATTAACCACTGGATATAGGGCACCGAGGGCGACCCCAGTTAGCGATCCAAATGTAAGCAGATTCATGAACTGCCTTCGCCCCATTGAGGGCACATCGCTACTGGTCATTTGTGTCATAAGGGTCGTTAACCTGAGCACAATAATGACCATTATGGACTGTGAAGGGCCCCGATTGCTTTTGGGAAAGGCCTTTGTTATCTCGTCGCAACCCTTACGCCTTGACTGACAGTGCATCTAAAGACTTTTACCTTCCACTCGATGTTGACGAGGTGATTGATTGCCTGATTCAACGATGGGATGTGAGCTATGACTTGCAGTTAGTAGTTAGGAATAAACGTCTTTATTTGCAAATTATGTGGGCTTATCTGGAGCAGCAATCCTTTCCGTTAGAAGAGAGCGCTTATAGATTGCATATTGCAGAAGTTCTTGATGTTGTTAATAGGCTTGGTTTAGCTGATTCAGTAAGGAGTTGGCTCTCAAATACCCCAAAAAGACCTCGGGTTGGTAAGGCGCTTAGTCTGCCGCTGGTGGCTGATCAGCGTTTGGATGAATTTGTCCTTTGACCTGATCAGTTAGGGCAACTAAAGCAACCCCTATTAAGAAGAGGGCTGTTATGGCAGTAGTCAATAGGAGCATTGTGACTGGATCAGTAGATGGAGTGAGAACAGCGCCTAATAAAGCTGCTACAAGAACCACCCAACGCCAAGAAGAGAGCATTTGTTTCCAGTTGATTAGCCCAAATGCACCTAAAAGCAATTGAAGAACAGGCAATTGAAAAGCTAATCCTGTAGAAAGCATTAGTAGAAGTACAAAATCTAGATAACGTTCAATTGACCAAATAGGCTCCACTACGTCTGCTCCGTAGTTGAGAAGGAACCTAAGTGCAGCAGGAACTAATGCCCACCACGCAAAAGCTAGTCCCGCAAAAAATAATATTGCTGACCCTGCTACAGCTGGTGCAATAAGACGTCTTTCTCTGATAGTTAAACCAGGAAGAATAAAAGAGAGTCCTTGATAGAGGATGAAAGGTAGAGAAAAAGTGAGTCCTGCGTATCCTGCAACTTTTAATGAGACAAAAAGAAACTCACCAGGTGCTACTTGTAAAAATTTAATAGACCCAGCAGGCGCTTCAAGCATACGTACTAAAGGTTTTATAAATAAAAGGCTTGCTGCAGCTGCTAAAACCACAGAAAGAAGGCTTAAAAGGACCCTCTGCCGAAGCTCCTCAAGGTGATCTACCAATGGCATCTCTATTTCGTTGGGGAGGGATTCCATCCTTTTGCCTGCTTTTTGATGTGGTGTGGCAGGTTTAGTCATTGAGCGGTTATAGAGATTCTCAAAATAGTTTTGAGGGTTAGATACAAAAGCATTATGAGGTTAAGGGCTATTCGAAGTGAGATATTTTTTGGCCCGTTCTGGTTGAGCCCATCTGATGGTGCCTCCACGATGCCGGACAGTTCCTGGAGCTGAATTGTTAACTCTTTGCAGGTTTTGGGTAGCGGTCATAACAACAGCAACTTTTTTATTGGCTTTAGCCCTACTGAAATATGCGGCAAGGTCAGCAGCTAGTTGAAGATCAGGTTCATCTGGAAAAGTTGTAGAAGATTTAAGGACAACATGGCTGCCAGGGCATTCCTGTGCATGAAACCAAAGATCTCCGGATTTTGAATAGCGGAGGCTAATTAATTCATTTTGCCGATGGTTTCTACCTATTTGGATAAGAAGACCCGCTGGGCTTTTTATTTCTAAAGGATTAGGTTGGTTTTGTATGTTCTTTTTGTGTTTCTTACTTTGGTTTGATTTTTTTAGTAAATCATCAATTTCCATATTTAGCTCTTTAAGTCTTTGTAGACGATCTACGCTAGTTTCCCAGGTGTTTGTTATTAGATTTTCTAGATAGGTCTCGCTGTTATGAATTAGTTCGATTCTTTGCTTATGATGTTTGCACCTGTTTTTGAGACGATCCACAGATCGTTTAAGTTTTTTTGCTTTCTCATATAACTTTTGTGCTTTTACAACACTATCTCGAGTTAGCGAAGGCATGCTGAGGATTAAGTCTGCTTCTTCTTTTAGTTGAGGGCCTTCAACGGTTTTTTCTAATAAAGCTTCTTGGTTTTTGAGCGCTTCTAATTCATGTTCAAGGTGCAAATCAAGAACTTTTCTAAGTTTTTTAGAAAGACTATTTATTTCCTTTTTGTTTAGACCTTCTTGGTAATAATGACCTAGAGCAAGTGCAAGGTTTTTGCTTGATTTGGAGGGGTTAAGTACTTTTGAGTTCCACACTCTGTAGGGAGTTGGTCCTTGAAAGCTGAGGTTGAATATTTCTTCATCAAGTTGTGTAAGCCATTGACACCAACTTTTGTGGAGCATTGTCCATCGTCTATCACTTATCTGTAGCACAGGGAGATTGAGAATCTCTATTGCTATCTCAAAATCTTCGTGGGCTAATTGCAATGAAAGCGAAGGACTAATTCCTTGATAGCTTGACTGTAAGTTTTTTTTTAGGGTTTCTGGAGTTAAGCATAGGCGTCTTTTCCAACTATCTATTGTTTCGCTTTTGTTGGGCTTGATTCCTTTAAGAGGGGGTGGAGGAACATATCGGTCTCCTGTACTTATTGGCCTGATGCGAGATTGACTCTCACGGACTTGGCGACCAAGAGTAATAATTTGCTTATCTTCATTAAGTAGTAAAAAGTTGCTATGCCTTCCCATTAATTCAAGTATTAGAGATCGTTTAATAGGCTCTCCTGGACGCAAGGCTAGATTAAATTCAACAACACGTTCAAAGTCTTTTTGTTTGATTTCTACCAAGGTCATTTGTCCAAGGCAATTTTGAATTTGTTTTGCAAGAGTGCTTTTACTGCCGATACGTGATGGAGAGGGTACCCTAACTAATCTTGCTGAATCTGCTTCCCAGCTGAGTTCAAGCCAAACCAATCCCTTTAGGGTCCTTAAGCCAATTTGAAGTGTTTGGGGCTCTGGTTGTTGGGCTGTTTCAAATCGGCTGGGGACAATTTCTTTACGCAATTCACTAAGGACTGCTTTTAGAGTGGTAAGGTCCATTATCTGGAGTGAATTTGACAACATTTATTTTTTAGGAAGGTATTCTTTCTGGAGTTATCTTTGTATTCTGTACGCCGATTTTGCATAGGTAGATGGAACTCTCAACTGATGCTTGCAGACTGACTGTTATCACTGGTCCAAGTGGCGTAGGAAAGGGTTCTTTGGTGAGGGAACTTTTAAAGTCTCATCCTCAAATTTGGCTTTCTATTTCTGCAACAACAAGAGAACCTAGAGTAGGTGAAATAGAGGGTAAAGATTACTTCTTTTTGCAAAAAGATCGTTTTCTGCAATTGGTTTCAGATGGAGGCTTTCTCGAATGGGCTGACTTCGCAGGGAATAGTTATGGCACTCCTCGTAAGCCTGTTTTAGATCACCTTTCACAAGGTCAGCCAGTTTTGTTAGAAATAGAGCTAGAAGGTGCAAGACAGATTCGCAAAAACTCTCCTGATTCTTTTCATATCTTTCTAGCTCCTCCAAGCTTTGAAGAATTAGAAAACCGTATTAGAGGTAGGGAAACGGATTCTGATGAGGCTATTCAAAAACGTTTATTCAGAGCCAGGGAAGAGTTAAATGCAAAAGATGAATTTGATGCTGTGATAATTAATGATGACTTGCAAGATGCTTGTTATCAAGTAGAGGAATTAATGGGCTTCACCACAAAAAAAGAAGGGCTTTGAGGCCCTTCTTTGAAATTAATTTTGCAAACTACTTGGTCCTAAGACATTAAGCTTCTTTCTCTTGTTTAGAGAGAGTTTCTACTAGCCAAAAGACATTGGGTGGAATAGTAGGTCAGGGTGGAAACGATTAAATTCAATTAAGTACCCTGCAGTAAATAGAACCCATCCAGCGGCTACTACTGGCACAGATCTGAAAATCTTGTGTTTGTCGTAATAGGTGCCTTTATGTGGTGTGTTTGACATGGCTGGTGTTTTGTTTTGATGGTTAGAGAATTGAGGAGGCTCAGCTAGAAGGAAACTTTGCTGAAGTCAGATTCTGGCGAAGTTGTGATTTTGCTGTTGCTTTCACGGAGTCGACCAGAGCGGGCCTCTTTGTCAGCTTCTAGTGGCCACATTGCACCTTTTGCTAAAGCAGCTCTGAGGAAGTCAGGATCCAAGAAAATCTCATTTTCAGCCGGATTTTTTGAGGCACGGGCAAGCTTGAGATACTCCCTACCTGACCAGCCGATAATTCCTGCAACATATAGGAAAATATGTCCTGGTATTAAGACATCTCCTTCATGGCCGCGGAAAACATTTGCGCCAAAAGGCTCAATAGTTGCCGGTACGATCAAATGTGGGAGACCATCATCCCCACATACTGCTTTGCTGTACCTTTCAAACCTTTCTATGGCTTGTGGAGTTGATGCAGCACTTGCTCTTTCCTGGAAGCGAGCGCTTTCAGAACAAGGGGTAAGTCCGCCATGCAAATCGGAGATCTCAGCCTTTGCAACTGGCGCAAAGCCGAATACAAGAAGGCCCGAGAGCAAGACGGCGAAGAGACGACGCATTAGTTCGATACCTGTATTAAATCTGCCCTTCTAGGCAGCATGTAACCATACAAAGTTAGATCAGTTACCTCCATATGTTGACAACTGTGCTTGCCCTCGAAACAAGTTGTGACGAGTCAGCGGTTTCTTTGGTCAGAAGAAACCATGGAAAAACATATGTTTTATCAAGCAAAATCGCTTCTCAGGTTGAGGAACATTCCTTATGGGGAGGGGTTGTACCTGAAATTGCTTCAAGGAGACATCTAGAAGCTCTTCCTTTTTTGATTGCAGATGCATTAGAAGAATCCAAAGTGGATATCCCAAATGTTGATGCGATTGCTGCAACTGTTACTCCTGGTTTAGTAGGGGCCCTTATGGTTGGATCAGTAACTGCGAGAACTTTGGCGGCTTTGTATTCATTGCCGTTTATAGGGATTCATCACTTAGAAGGTCACCTTGCTTCGGTTTTATTGTCTGAAGAGCCCCCCGACCCACCATATTTGGTCCTACTTGTGAGTGGCGGTCATACCGAGTTGATTGAGGTTAGAGATCATGGGGCATATGAACGTATTGGAAGGAGTCATGATGATGCAGCGGGAGAAGCTTTTGACAAAGTTGCACGTTTACTTGGGTTGCCTTATCCAGGAGGACCATCAATAGAAGCAATTGCTCAAGGAGGAGACCCTAGAAGATTTCAACTTCCTAAAGGAAAGGTTTCAAAGCCTGGCGGTGGATATTATTCATACGACTTTTCCTTTAGCGGTTTAAAGACTGCAATGCTTAGGAAGGTCGAATCATTTGCCTCAGAAGGACGGAAATTACCAGTTCCCGACCTTGCCGCTAGTTTTCAAAATATTGTGGCGGAAGTTTTGGTTGAAAGGACCGTGATTTGTGCTTCAGAAAGGGGTTTGAGCAAAGTGGTTATGGTTGGGGGTGTTGCGGCTAATCGTCGATTGAGGGAGTTAATGGAAGTTTCTTGCCAGAAAAATTCCATTGAAGTTAATCTTGCACCAAAAGCCTTTTGTACAGATAATGCTGCAATGATCGGCGCCGCAGCTTTAAATCGTTTAAAATTATCGAAATGCTCTAGCTCTTTAGAACTAGGAGTTATGGCTCGTATGCCCCTAAATCAAGCAGAGGCTTTATATAGTCAAAAGCCTCTTTTTTGAGTTATTTTCCTTTTTCATAAATGGAAACCAAATCTAAAAATGAGTTATCTTCAGAGCCAGAAAAAGTAACAAGTGGAGAGTTGAATTCCTGGAGGAGAGGCTTTACTCCTCAGGCCGAGATATGGAATGGGAGGATGGCTATGTTTGGACTGGCAGTAGGAATAGGTATTCTTATTCTGCTTAGATTTAGTGTCCAGGGATGATTTACTTAGTAGTAAGATTTTGTTTCTTTGGGCTATAGCTTACTAGATTAGGGGTTTATATATTTAACATATATTTCTTTATCCGCACTTCCTATGTTTCATGATAATTTGCTCTGCAATGTCTTAAGAGTAAGTCTTTTATTCTTTATAGCTATTAGTCCACCCTCACACTCCCTACCCTCACCCCTCATTCAGAGGTTATTAAGGTTGGCGTTGTATTAGTTAAGCCAGTATTGATTTTAAGTAACAGAATTAAGGTTTCTCAAGCTATATAAGCTGC
Organism: Prochlorococcus sp. AG-363-L02; assembly: GCA_003280185.1. The sequence continues at coordinate 2,978 of QCFP01000008.1, read as the reverse complement.
TGCTGTGGTTTGTATTGACTCAGACAACATCTTTAAACAAACCTTGAGATTGCTAGAGGATCAAAAGACTTACGAAAATATGTCAAGAACCAAACACCCATTTTGTGATGGCAAGGCAAGTTCTCGAATCTTTAGAGCAAGTTTGGAATTCTAGGGGACCTGATGCTTCGTTTAGCAATTGTGGAAATTATCGCTGGTGGTTGAAGCGCGAAATAGGAGAGAGCCCTAAAACAATTGTATTTGTGGGGTTGAATCCTTCTAAAGCAAATAAGTTACAGGATGACGCCACCCTTCGGAGGGCAATTGCTTTTGCAAGCTCTTGGGGCTATGGAGGACTTCTAGTGGCGAATATATTTGCCCTAGTTGCTAAGTCTCCTTTAAATCTTAGGAAATCTCGGGACCCTATCGGGGATCTCAATGACAATGTTCTTCTCTCCATTTTTGATAGGTGGTCAAAGGAATCTGCTTTAGATTTATGGTTGGGATGGGGAGAAGGTGGAACTTTCCTTAAAAGGAATGAAGAGACAATGTCAATGTTGAAACCCGCAGTCCTAAAGAGAGAAAAACTTTTCCCCAATGCAAAGGGTATTCTTGCTTTGGGAACGACTTTGGGAGGTAATCCCCTCCACCCTTTATATGTTGGAGCAAATGTGTCGTTAAAGATCTATGAGACTTTGTTTTGAAGAGGTGATAGTCCACTTCTCCTCTTGAATGAATAAGGTTGCCTTTAGATAAAACAACAGTTTCAAATTGATCTAACATGAAATATTTCTGCACGGATATAAGAGAACCATTAATGTTTGCTTTGTCCATTTAGTTTTTAGATGTTATAAATCGATCTATCCGACATGAGGCTCTATCAGAACAGCCATTATTTTTATTAGTTCTTGTGTTAAAAGCTCTCAAAAGGACTTCCTATGACACCTGAGCGGTTAGGTCTGCTTTGGGGCGTTACTGTCTTCGCCGGCGCGGGGGCAAGGCTATTGGCTGCTTTCACAGGGCTCCCTGGGGTGGTTCTGCTTTTGCTTGCTGGACTTTTGATTGGCAGATCGGGGCTTGGTTTAGTCGAGCCTCTTGATTTGGGAGATGGTCTCGAGACGGTAGTAGGCCTTTTGGTAAGCCTTGTTTTATTTGATGGAGGATTAAACCTTCGACTTCCTGGTGACACAATAAAAGCCACAGTTTTTCGAATATCTGTAATTAGACTTTTAGTGTCTTTTCCGGCTGTTTTGTTTGCAGCTCATTGGTTGACTGGTTTGGGCTGGGGTGTCGCATCTGTCTATAGCGCAATTGTTTTAGCTACTGGTCCGACAGTTGTTACTCCTTTAGTGCAACAAATACGCCTTGCATCTCCTTTGGGAGATGTGCTCGAAGCAGAAGGTCTTGTCTTGGAGCCAATAGGCGCGGTTATGGCTTTGCTACTTCTTCAGCTCGCTTTGGGGGATTTGCATGGATGGCGAGAGGTCGCTTCTGGGGCGTTCGTGAAATTAGGTGGAGGCGTAGGCATGGGTTTAATTTTTGGTTGGCTAATGTCAGAGGCTTTAAGGCTTTTAAAGCCAGAGCCTTCAGTTGGCTTGAGACTTCAAATAACTTTAGGGTTGCTTTTTCTTTTATATGGAGTTTGTGAGTGGTTACTCCCTCTTTCTGGGCTGCCAGCATCAGTTTCGGCAGGAGTAGTTGTTGGTCGGAGGTCTGCAACTAATGCTGGTCAGTTGGATGGCTTAATTCGAGAACTTGCTCAACTTGCAATAACAATGCTTTTCCCCTTATTGGCCGCAGATGTTTCATGGAGTGAGCTAAGCCCGCTTGGTTGGGGTGGTTTTACTTGCGTTTTGGCTCTAATGATTGTAGTCAGACCTCTTGCCGTTAGTTTGGCTACAACTGGCTTGCCTCTTGATTTTAGTCAGAGACTTTTCTTAGGTTGGTTGGCTCCTAGAGGGATTGTGACTGCAGCTGTGGCGTCCCTATTCTCAATTCGGCTTGAACAAGCTGGCGTTTTGGGGGCTGGTCGTCTTCAAGGGTTAGTTTTTTTGACAATCCTAATGACTGTTGGGATTCAGGGGCTAACAGCTCAGCCTTTGGCTAAGGCGTTTGGTTTGTTAGCCCCACAAAAGAGCGAAGAAGCAACAGATTCACAAGCACCTTCTGATACGGCTTCTGTCTTGGCCGACCCTGGCAAGGAGGCTCCATGAGGAGAGGAGGTCTGGCCCTTGAAGTTGGCCAAATAGTGCTGCTCTAAGGCTCTTCATTATTAAACCTTTTTTTATCTCGGCCTTTTTGGCGGAATCGTTTAATAGTCCTTGTGCTTTTGGAATTTCCATTCCATTCCAAGGATCTTCTTCAAGCTTCTCTAGGAGAAATTTAAGAGCCGTTTTTGCACCTTTTAGTTGTAATTGTTCGAGCCCATCTTGTTTGAGTAAAGGTACCTCGAAAAAAGGTCTTGATTGTTCTAAAGCGTCATTAATGACAGTGAGTGATGGCCCTATTAGCTCTGCCAAAGCAATGCCCCAAGCCTTTTCTGGAAGTTGCCAATTGTTGTCTCTCAGGATTGGGCTGATTTCTTCAAAAAGTTTCTCGGGATGCCATTGATGAATAATTTGTGCATTTAGCCAATTCAGCTTTTCCCAATCAAATTTTGCACCTGCCTTGTTTACTCTGTCAAAATTAAAAACCTTTGCTGCCTCATTAGCAGTAAATTTTTCATCCATTCCAACAGGGACAGACCAACCTAATAGGGCCATATAATTAGCCATTGCTTCAGGGGTATAGCCCATATCTCTGAAATCGCTTATTGAGGTGACTCCATCACGCTTAGAGAGTTTGCGGCCTTCAGTATTAAGGATTAATGGAGTGTGAGCGAAAATTGGTTCAGCTAATCCGAAAGCTTTGTATAGGACTAATTGCTTAGCTGTATTTGCTAAATGGTCTTCCCCCCGAATCACATGGCTGATCTGCATTGCAGCATCGTCAAGAACTAC
>QCFP01000007.1 GCA_003280185.1 Prochlorococcus sp. AG-363-L02 | reverse complement strand
AGTTCACTTCAGCTACGAGCCCTTTTTTACCAGAGGAAATTCGACAAAGAACTCAGGACAACCTTCTCCCCCCACGTGTTGTTGCCCCTTTAGTGCGTGAGCTTCAGAAGCTTCCTGAGCCACAAATGGAGGATTTGCAAAAAGCCTTAAGTCAGCAACCAGAAATAGATTGCATCAAAGAAGTTACTAATACCGCTAAATGGATAACCAAGGCAACTGAAGCTAGTTCTGCAGTGAGAGCATTTCAGCAAGTAGAACTTAACCTTGAGAAGGCTATGCAGGAGGCGCAGCGTTTAGATTCACTAGGCCTTCTTGCAGATGCATTAGGCCAAGCTCAATCTTTAGAGTCTTCCGTATTGAAGTTCCATACAGCATGGCGAAAATTAGGAGGTATTTCCGAAAGACTTTGGGTGGAGAGTGGAAGTAGTACTCCATACTTAAGAGATGTTCTTGGGGCTTTGCAATCTCTTAGCGGTGCAACTATGAGGGTTTCATTAGGAGAGATTTCTGGAGGGAAAAGATTACGTATTCAGTTAATTGAAGAGGCTCCAGATCAGCTGGAACCTCCATATATCGAATGACTAGCTGCATCTAGCAATTAAATAAGAGCTAGTTATCTTGATAACGCTATCAGTAGCGCTTAGTGGACTCACTTATAGAAAGCTTGCGCCACTACTATGGCTGGTCTGACTTTAAGCTAGGGCAGAGATCAGTTATAGAGGCAGTTCTTGAGGGGAAAGATGCTCTTGCAGTCCTTCCCACTGGAGGAGGTAAATCACTTTGTTATCAGTTCCCAGCCTTAGTACGCCAGGGATTGGTAGTAGTCGTATCCCCTTTGGTTGCGCTTATGGAGGATCAGGTTTTTCAACTTAGACGTAGAAATGTTGAAGCGGTTTGCCTTCATGTAGGGCTGGATTCATCTGAACTTGCAAAAGCTAGAAATGATGTTCGAAAGGGGAAGATTCGGCTTCTTTATTTAGCTCCTGAAAGGTTGAATGGGGTTTTAATTAAGAATTTATTGATAGACATTTATAATTCCGGAAAATTAGTTGCAATAGCAATTGATGAGGCTCACTGTATAAGTACCTGGGGGCATGATTTTCGACCTGAATATAGAAGGCTTGGGCAGATTCGTTATTTATTACCAGGTGTTCCAGTTGTTGCTTTGAGTGCAACAGCTTCTCCAAAGGTTCGTGCTGATATTATTCGACTTTTGAATCTGTCTAGACCATTAGTTGAGGTTTGCTCAGCAAAGAGAAATAACCTTAAATATATAATGAAGAGAAGACCAAAGGACCCAATCCCTAATGTTATTGCCGAGATTCATAATTCTCGTGGAGCTAAATTAATTTACGTTCGTACCAGGAGATCAGTAGAAACTTTGACAAGGAAGTTGCAGGCTGATGGAGTTAATGCAATTCCATACCATGCGGGATTGACGATGTCTTTAAGAAAGGAAGCTTTATCAAGCTTTCTAGAACAACAAAAACCTATTTTAGTCGCGACAGTCGCTTTTGGGATGGGAGTTGACCGTAGAGACGTTGGGCTGGTAATGCATTTGAATCTTCCTTCTTCGGCCGAGTCGTATTTGCAGGAGTCGGGAAGGGCTGGCCGAGATGGTAAACCAGCAAGTTGTCATCTTTTGTTTTCTCCGGGAGATCGTAAAAGGCTTTCTTGGGTTATCAATTCTTTAGGACCTTTTGAATCAGATTCTCTTGGTGGAGATTTAGATAATATGAGGGTTCAAATAGCACAGCAGCAGTTGAGGCGAATGGAGGCCTTGGCTGAAGGAGGAACTTGTCGACAGCAAGCACTTTTGCAACTTATTGGTGAAGTTTCAGGGCCTTGCGGAAATTGTGACCGATGCTTATCCCCTCCACCGCGTCATGATTGTTCGGAACAGGCCATACAGATGCTTTCTGAATTAAAAGACTCTGAATGGATGCAATGCAGTAAGTTGCTGAACAATCTTTCTTCAAAAGTGGGAACCGGAGAAAATTGGGGGTGGCTTGCAAGAAGACTTGTTGAAGAGAACTTGGTTAGCGAAAGTAATGATGGGTCACAGATGGTTCATATAAGTAATGTGGGTCTATGTTTTCTTGAAAGCCCATGGACTTTAGATTATGCACATGATGGATTAATGGTTAGCTAAGCTCTTCTTTTGTGCAGGCATAAATCTCTGACTAAATCTTTTTCAAATTTGTCTAATGGAGAAAACCAGTTTTTCCAATTACCATCTTTTCCGGTTGAGTTTAATTTTTTAAATTCACAATTTACTGCAATATAAAGAGATTTTCCTTGGGAATTCATCGTTGGGGTTACATAGCTTCCTTTCATAGACTTCCATTCCTTCCAGTTAACCTTAAGTGGTCCATACTTACGCCATGCTCTATTAATTGATGACCTTTTCACTCCTTTAGAATACTTATTTGGGGATTTATGTTTTTGCTTCAAGGCAAGATTGTCAACTTTATGCTTGTTTTTGTAATTTAATCGAAGCTTAGTCCCAGGAATGATTTTATTTGGGTCACTGATGTTATTAATCGCAATAAGAGTTTCAATTGGGATATTATAGGCTCCTGAGATGCTAGATAATGTTTCACCATTAGTGACTCTATGAACCTCCCTATAAGTACCTTCCTCAATTTTTAGGGACTCTTTTTGAGGATGTATGATGCTTGCATTGTATGGCAGCTTTAATTCTTGGCCAGGGTATAAGAAGTTTTCATCTTTTAAATTATTTACTCTTAGTATGGCATCTGGGGTTAATTGATAAGACCTGGCTATTCCAATTAAGCTTTCCCCTTCTTTAACTTTATGAGTTGATTTGGTTGATGCATTTGATGAATTGTAAGGAATAGCTAGCTTTTGCCCAATATATAAATAGTCTGAATTTTCTAGATTATTGTTTTTAATCAATAGCTCTGGACTGACTTTATATTTACTTGCAATCATCCCTATAGTTTCTCCTTCCTTAACAATATGATTTGTTTGATAAGAAGCATTTGTTTGGTTTTGGATTCGATTTGCCTGGTTTGGCAGGGTTAATTGTTGACCTGACCAAATTTGATTAGCATTCTTCAAATTATTTTCTTGCATAAGTCTTTTTAGGGGAACTCTGTGCTTTTCAGCAATCTCAGAAAGAGTCTCTCCAGAGCGAACAGTGATTGTTTCTCCAAACGCAGGGGCTAGGGGAAACGCCAATACGGCTAAGGCAATAAAAGTAGATCCACGCATACATAGTGCCATCTCTTGACAAACCATAAGACCCTTCTAGGTTTTTGCCAGTCCTTCTTGAAATCTTTTAGGGGTTCTCATCTCAAAATTAGCGAGTTAGCCAAGAAGGTTTTTTAAAACTTTAGGATCAAGATTATATGGAGGGTATCTTAATTTGATATCAAACCAGAATGGTCTTTTTAAAATTGATTTTTCATTGGAAAAGGTTTTGAACCCCGCGTAGCCATGATACCTACCCATGCCACTAGCTCCAACGCCTCCAAAGGGGAGATCAGGTATCCCCGCTTGCATTACAACGTCGTTAAAGCAAATACTACCCGAGCTTGTCTTTTCAATTAAATGTTGTTGGTCTGATTTTGATCCGCCAAATAAGTAAATAGCTAAAGGACGAGGTTGTTTTTGAATTAAGCCAATAGCAGAATTTAGGTTTTGAGTGCTGAGCACAGGCAGTAATGGCCCAAACAATTCTTCTTCAAGAAGGGGATCACTTTGTTCGTCCACTTCTATGATTGTTGGCTCGATTTGTCTCTGGGCTTGGCTGAATCTTCCACCATGATGAATTTGTCCTTTTGAACGAGCATCTTCTAACAGCTTTGTGAGTCTTTCGAAGTGGTGGCTGTTGATTATTTTTGCTAGGTGAGGGGACTGTATGGGATTTTCCCCGTAAAGAGATATTTGGGCATTTTTAAGTTCATTTAGAAGGGAAAACCTGAGTTTTTCTTCCACAAGAATATGATTAGGCGCAATGCAAGTTTGCCCTGCATTTATTCCTTTACCCCATATTAAACGTCTTGCAGTTGCAGCAAGGTCGGCACCTTTTAGAACTATTGCAGGACTTTTACCCCCTAGTTCTAAAGTAATTGGGGTAAGGTTTTTCGATGCAGCTTCCATCACTTTTTTCCCAATAACACTTCCACCTGTAAAGAAGATATGGTCGAAGTCTCTTTGAACTAATTCAGAAGCAATTCCTCCATCCCCAGTAACTACTTCAACGACATCCTTAGGAAAGAGGTGATTGATTAACCTCTGAATTAATAATGAGGTTTGAGGTGCATTCTCTGAAGGTTTTAATACAGCTGTATTCCCAGCGGCTAAGGCACTTACAAGAGGTTGGATGATTAATGAGAATGGATAGTTCCAAGGACCTATTATCAACACACAACCTAATGGTTCAGGTTCAGTCCAGGCCTCTCCAGGCTTAAGGGAGAACGGTACTCCAATAGGTTGAGGTCGCATCCACTGTCGTAGTTGTTCTTGTGCGAGTTTGAGCTCTTGCTTGACCGCGATTATTTCAAAAAGCGCTTCTGTCGGCGGTTTTTTTAAATCTGCTGAAAGAGCCTGAATTATTTCATTTTCATGCTCGTTGATGAGTTTTGATATTCGTTTTAGCTGTACACGCCTCCATTTTTCAGGTCTTGTTATGCCCTTGATTACAGGCTCTCGAAGTTCTTTGATTTGTAAGTACTTTTGGTTCAAGGGATGACGATAGGGTCAGGTTTGTGTAGCAGTGGATCAAGAACCTCAATTCTAGGCAGAGGAATGCTAAAGAAAGATCCTTGGTGGCAAGGTACGGTTATTTATCAGTTGATACCTAGGAGTTTTTCGGACGGAAATGGTGATGGTATTGGTGATTTAAAAGGGCTAACAAGCAGACTGAGCTATTTGCGTTGGTTGGGAATTGAGGCCATTTGGTTGACGCCTTTTTATCCTTCACCTTTAGAAGACGGTGGATATGACATTACTGATTTTAAGAGTGTTCATCCTGAGCTGGGTGACTTGGCGTCATTTCATAGGTTTTTAACTGTTGCTCATGACTATGGGATCAAGGTGATTATTGATCTTGTCCTTAATCACACAAGTCATCTTCACCCTTGGTTTCAGCGTGCCCGATGGGCACCTAAAGGTAGTCAAGAGAGAGATGCATATGTTTGGAGCGATGATCAGAACCGTTATTCTGATGCACCAGTCTTATTTAGGAAATTCGAGGCATCTAATTGGCAATGGGATGAGGTAGCAAAGCAGTATTACTTTCATCGTTTTCTACGAAATCAACCAGATCTCAATTACGAGAACCTTTGGGTTCAACAGCAAATGCTAGATGTGATCGATTTTTGGGTAGAACGTGGTGTTGATGGATTTCGATTAGATGCTGTTCCCTTTTTGTTTGAGGAAGAGGGTAGTAGATGTGAGGGATTGCCTAAAACACATGCGTTTTTAAGGTTGGTTCGCGAAAGAGTTGATTCTTGTAACCGCGACATTTTGCTTCTAGCAGAGGCAATTCAACCAGTGAACGAGGCCTCTCAATACTTGGAAGACAAAGAGCTACATGGAGCTTTTAATTTTGTGCTTACTGCACATCTTTTCGCAGCAGTTGCCAGCGGAAATTGTCACCAGTTGCGTCTTTGCCTAAAAGCATCTCAGGAGGCTGTCCCTGGGTTTCGATGGGCCTTGCCTCTACGTAACCATGATGAGCTATGGCTAGGTGATGGCCACTTGATACCTAAAGAACTTATAAAAACAATTCGAACTGGGCTTCATCAAGGTCACGGACATTGGCTTAATTGGGGGATAAATCGTCGACTCGCCCCTCTTTTGAATGGTGATTTAAGAGCTAATCGATTGTTGCATGCACTTTTGTATAGCCTGCCAGGAATGCCATGTATTTACTATGGAGACGAGTTGGGAATGGGTGATTGGCCGGGACTTCGTGATCGGGACCCTAATCGAACTCCAATGGCATGGAGCTCATCAAGGAATGGAGGCTTCTCTTCAGCACCAGATCCATTATTAGTTCTTCCTCCAATTACTTCTCCTGGCTATGACTATAGGGTTGTTAATGTTGAGGTTCAGAAACAACTTCCTGGATCCTTGTTGAATTGGCATCGGCGAATGCTTACTTGTCGTCGGTTATTGCCAGCGCTTAGGTTTGGAGACTTTAATCTTCTTGAGAGTAGTCATCCAAGTGTAATTGTCTACACCAGAACTAATCATGCAATGACAGTACTCGTTGCCGCTAATCTTTCCGCTGCTGGAGCTTCCTTGCGATTAGATCTCTCTAGATGGAAAGGTGCGAGGACCAGAGAAGTTCTATGGGGGTGTGAATATCCAACTGCAGCCCAAGATTGGTTCGTTTATCTGCCTTCTTATGGTTTTAGTTGGTGGCTTATTGGCGAAGTAGAGTCTTCCCCGCAAACACCTAATGATGGGAGTGGTTCAGATTTGTAGCCTGATTGGATTATCTTCAAGTGTGAGTTTTTCGGTTGGTAGACCTCTAGACCTGAGAGCATTTACCGCATGTGAAGAAAGGTTTTTAGCTTCTTTTATGTCTATCATTGCCACCCTGCATCGACGGGCAAGCATGTCAGTAGGTGTTTGAGCATATTCATTTTCGATCCAATGCTTGAACTCGGCTTTGCAGATAGGAATTAAGTTGCTAAGAGGTTGTCTGTCCTTCTCAGGAGTATTTTCAATCATCGGTAGTGCTTCTAGTCCGTAATTTGAGAGAAGATGTTTTGTTTGTTGGTCTTGTAATTTGTTGTTAGGCAGTAATAGCTTGAGCTTTTCTTTATGTTCATATAATAGCTTTATAGTCAGAGAAGGATTATTGGTTGAACCAATTATTGGGATTTGTTTGCGTTTAGGCAATTCATGGGACATCACCTCTTCGACTGCTTTTAAAGTGTCCAGAGCAATAGTGCGACAGGTTGTCCATTTGCCTCCCATCGCGCTGATTAGTCCGCATGGAAGAATTTCAATTTCGTGTTCACGGACAACACGACTTGTTTGTACTCTTTCCTTAAGAGGCTTTAGAAGAGGCCTCCCTCCTGACCATTCACTTGTTATATGATGTTTTTTTGTTCCTGGGAACCAGGAGCGAATGTAATTAATCAAGTAGTTTTTTTCTTGCTCTGAGGGTTGACATACTTCATTAAAATGGCAAGGCTTATCTGTTGTACCGACTAAAGTCCTTCCGTGAAATGGCAGGGCGAAAACTACTCTTCCATCATTGGTTTTGGGGATAATTAGTCCAATATTTTGTGGACATAAGTTTTCTGCAGTTACTAGATGAACTCCTCGGCTAGTAAGCATGCGCTGTTGAACACTGCTATTGGCTATTTGGCGTAGTCTGTCTGAATAAATTCCAGTGGCATTCACTATTGCCTTAGCATTCCACCGATTCTGTTGACCATTGGAATCTTCACTGATAGCGGCACAAAGTTTTCCATTCGCATCTTTTTCAAACTCTATAACTTGGCAGCGAGTTTTGATAAATGCACCTGCTCTTTTTGCTGTGAGGGCAAGTAAAAGGTTTAAGCGAGCATCGTCAAATTGTCCATCACTATAGGTAATCCCACCGTTTAAATCTTCTCTCAAGAATGGTAAGGCTATCTTTAATTGTTTTTGAGAGAGTATTCGACTATGTGCTATAGATTTTTCGCCTGCGAGAGCATCATAAATTCCCAGACCTATTTGGTAATAACCTTTTTGGAATAGGCTTTCAGTGGGGAGAACAAGGTCTATTCGTCGTGTTAGGAAAGGCACTTGCTTTAGCCAATATTCACGTTCAAGTAGTGCTTCGCGAACAAGCTTGAGTTGTGCCAGATCAAAAGTTTTGAAAGCTAATTCGAGATACCGAACCCCTCCATGAAGAAGTTTAGTGCTACGACAACTTGTACCTCCACCTATATCACCACTATCTAACAGGGCAACTTTTAAACCACGGCAACTTGCTTCGTAAGCTAGACAAGAACCAGTTGCACCAGCACCGATGACAAGTAAATCAAAATTTTGGGTGTTATGCGTCATGCCATTTGAGACTCCTTAGGACTGCTTCATCCCATTTTGATCGCCATAAATCGCGTGCCGAAGCCTCAATTGTTGGGGTGAAAAGTTTTGACCCTTCAATTCTTTGTGATTCAAGATCTTTTAGATCTTGAATCAGACCTGCCTGTACTCCAGCTAATAGGGCAGCTCCTTTAGCAGTGCTTTCGAGATTTTTAGGGCGCCTGATACTGAGACCAGTGCTATTGGCTTGAGCTTGAAGAAGAAGATTGGACTTTGCAGCACCTCCGTCTACGGCTAATTCTCCTAGCGATTTTCCCAAGGCTTTTTCAGAAAGCTCTACCAATGTTGCAACAGACAAGGCAATCCCTTCTAGTGCAGCTCGAGCTATATGTCCTTTTTGACTGTCACGGGTCAGTCCTATGAGAAGCCCACGTGCATTTGGATCCCAATGAGGTGTTCCCCACCCTGTGAATGCAGGTACAAGCATTACTCCGGCAGCATCAGTGACTTTTTCTGCGAGTTGATTGATCTCATCTGCGGTTTCAATAATTTCTAGTCCATCTCTTAACCATTGCACAACTGTTCCAGCATTGAAGAGGCTTCCCTCTAGGCAATAAGTTGCGATACCTTTTTCGTCTGTCCAGCCAAGAGTACTTAATAGTCCCAAATTCGAACGTTTGATTTCATTCCCAGTATTTACCACTAAAAAGGCCCCTGTTCCATAAGTGCATTTAGCTGTTCCAACATCTAGGCATAGTTGGCCAAGTGTGGCGGCTTGTTGATCTCCAAGGAGTGCATTTATTGGGACGCCTCCAAAGGGATGTTCTTTAGCGATGACTCCGAATTCTCCTCGACATGGCACTAGCTCTGGCAAGGCATTCATCTTTATTCCAATGGTGTCGCAAAAAGGTTCAACCCAAGTTCTATGCTCCAAATCCATTAAGAGCGTGCGACTAGCGTTACTCATGTCAGAGCAGTGTGTCTCTCCTAAAGTCAGGTTCCAAACAAGCCAACTCTCTACTGTCCCAAAGCAAAGATCTTCTTGAGCATTGGCTTTACTAGCTTCATCGTGATTGGTTAACAACCAGTTGATTTTGCTCGCACTGAAATATGGGTCGAGTAAAAGCCCGGTACGTCTCCTCCATTCGGCTTCTAACCCTTCTTGTTTCCAGAATGCGCAGGTATTGGTTGTGCGTCCGTCCTGCCATACCAGTGCGGGGCCGCAGGGCTCGCTATTACTTCTCCTCCAAATAATTGTTGTCTCTCTTTGATTCGTAATGCCACAACTTACAATTGCATTGACTTGGTTAGTGCTGAGTTGTCTTTCCAAGCTCTTCATAGCTTCTAATTGACTTTCCCAGATCCCCAGAGGGTCTTGTTCTACCCAGCCATCTTGTGGATAATGGATCGATAGAGGAGCGCTGGCGCTTGCAATGAGTTCACCTGTGCAAGTGAAAACAGCTGCTCTGGAACTACTGGTTCCTTGATCTAGTGCGAGCAGAAGAGGTTGATTTGCCATGTATTTTCTCTTTACTTAATTCCTAGCGGTTAATAGGGTTTGTGCAAACGTAAAACGAGAAGAAGTATTTACTTAGACACTTATTTCTTGTCTTCAGGCTTGTTCCTTTTTAAATTGGAGTTTTTTGTTAATAAGATGCTAAGTGTGAATTGTAATAGCTTTAAGGCTAAATCTTTCCACTTCAAGACGAAAAGTCCTTATAATCCTAACCCGATCGTTTAATCTAGTGAATAGTATTTTTACGGGCTCTTGGTGCATAATCTGATGAACTTATTATAAGATGAACATTTAAGACCTCCTTCCCTAGCTTCTTGAATTACCTTCTCAATTACTTTCTCAGTCTCTGAACCTTTTATTGGTACTAATTTTCCACCTTTGCTTTCAAGATTAGTGCTCTGAGGTAATAGAATATAATCGAATCTTTCAACAGGAGAATAATCGCCTGTTTCAATTATTTTTAATATTTCTCTATTTGCAAGATGTGCCGCGTAGGTCTTATTTGTTAGAACACTGTTTTTACTTGATATCCCCTGTTTAGCTTCTTGGAATGCAATCGCTTCGCTGTATAGAGGAAAATACCTAGTGCTAAAATAACCTATCCTTGAATAGCCGATGAATGCTAATAATGAAGTTATAATTGTAATATAATAGATTCTATTTGAGACGGATCTTGAAATATCTTTCCAGCTATTAATTGTCTCTATGCACCCTGCTATTAGAAAAGGCACTATTATTATTGAATAATGATGGTTCAGTTCTCTCTGAATCCCCTCTGAGGAAATTATATTAGTAAAATAGACCGGAAAAGTCGCCAAAATTGCAGGTATAGACCTTTTACTGATTAAAGCTAAAAATGGTAGTATCAATCCTAGTGTATATAATAAGATCGATTCGGGAGAGGCTTCAGTAAAGATTTGCCAAGGCCTAGTGACTAGTGTGAATACTATTTCTTGTATGTTGTTACCAAGATACCCAAGCCTAAGTTTTATATAATCTCCACCAATAGCAGAGTAATTTGATGAAACTATCCACCAAATAGAAGATATAGTTAGGGTTGTGATAGCCCTTTTGCTTTGGCCTTTTGCGAGACTGTATATAGCCAGTCCAACACCAAACAAGACTTGAGCTTTTTTGGCTGAAAGTGAGATCAGTAAGGATGTGTAATATAACCAATTTCTTCGTTTACTGGTCTCTGAAATTGCTAACAGCATTAAAGGGGCTGTTAGTATTTCTGGATGGAAGTCGCCTAGGTTAACTAGAAAGATATATGGAGAAAGCGTAATGGCGATTATTAGAGCGAGTAATAGTTTTCGGTTGTTGTTTGATTTTGTTGTTTCATTTGCTGCTATAGCGGGTAATATTCCGAGAGAGAAAGATTGAAGGGCTAATAATGTATATGTACTCGGTAAGATCTTGTATATAAGCCCAATTGGAATTAATAACAAAGAGAAGTGATCTTGTAGAGGAGTTATACCTCGAAAACTACTGGAAACATTGAGTTTGCCATTTGCGATTAGCCAGCTAAATTGCTCAAATGTGCCAATGTCAGAAACTTGTGTGCCTAAAAGAAAGTGCTGTAAACTTGCTAAAAATAAGAGGATTGCGCTGAATATTAAGGAGAATGCAAATAAAGGAGAAGTCATGGATTTTGTGCTATTAGGAGTTAAGGTCGCTGATAGTCAGCTGGAAATGCCCTTTTCGATATTTGGGGCTTCGTATACTTCATGGTATTTGGGGTGTGCTCCATTTTTATTTGATGTGACTTTAAACCCTTTGTTCCATAGCGATTAGGTTATACCTTAGTAGTGTTCTCCCTGTTATAAAAGCTTTACTTTCAGTCAGTGTTTGTAAGTGAAAATTTCGTTCAAGGATCAAAGTTCTAGAGATGCCTGAATATGAGCGCAAAGAAAAGTCGCTTGAATTTGTACCCATCTATTGCAACAAAGCTAAGGTGTAAATTACTGTAAGAAGTATCTATCTTAAAAAAGCAGGCATTATTGGTGTCAGCTTTGATTGTTGCTTCACTCTGTCCTGTTATAAAAGCCCAGTTATTGTGAAAGCAATAATCAAGGGTTTTTATATCGCTCTTTAACCAAATAAAGTTCCTGCATAGTTGTGGATCAAGTCAAGTCAAATCATGATGAAGGACCAGGGATCAATACTCGATCGATTCATCATGGAGAAAGTTTTGCTTCTGAGACAGGCACAGTAATGCCACCTATTTTCCCTAGTGCAACATTTGCCCATGGGAACCTTCATGGATTTGATTACACCCGTTCTGGTAACCCAAACTTTCGAATTTTGGAATCTGTTTTGTCTTCGGTAGAAAGCTGCAAATACGTAACAGTACTTGCCTCTGGAGTAAGTGCAATTACAGCAATTGTCTCAACCTTAGAAAAGGGTGACTTGGTACTTTGTGAAGAGAACCTTTATGGATGTACTGTACGTTTATTCGAGGAAGTTTTTAGACGTTTTGATATTAAGACCGTGTGGGTAGATTTTACAGACGAAAAAAATTTTTCTAAGATTATTGATTTAAAGCCAAAGATGATATGGTTGGAAAGTCCTACTAATCCAATGCTCAAAGTAATCGATATTGCTGCAATATGTGATTATGCCATTAAAGTAAAAGCCCCAGTAGTTGTAGACAATACATTTGCAACACCTCTTTTCCAGCGCCCCTTAGAGCTTGGTGCAACACTTTCATTGTGTAGTACAACTAAATACATTAATGGTCATTCTGATGCTCTAGGTGGGGCTATTTGTAGTGAGGATGCTAAATGGAAGAAGAAGTTGGATTTTGCGCAAAAGGCACTTGGACTTCAACCTTCCCCGTTTGATTGTTGGTTGATTACGCGAGGGATTAAAACAATGCCTCTTCGCGTTGAACGTCAAAGTAATAATGCCTTTGCGATTGCCCAGCAGTTGTTAAATCATCCAGGTATTGAATGGGTTCGATATCCGTTTCTTTCTAGTCACCCTCAACATGAAATTGCTCTCAAACAAATGAAGGCTGGAGGGTCAATTATTACTCTTAAAATAAATGCAACCCAAGATCAGACTTATGAAATATGCAAAAATTTGAATTATTTCACTATGGCAGAGAGTCTTGGTGGGATCGAAAGCCTTGTATGTCATCCAGCCTCCATGACGCATGCATCTATTGATAGGGACACCAAGCTTAAGCTTGGTATTGATGATGGGCTAATACGTCTATCTATTGGATGTGAAGACCTCAAGGACCTTACTGATGACTTGATGCAAGCTCTTGAGACCTTGAAAAAGTGACTCCTCGCGATCTTCTTAAAGAGCCATGCTGGGAAGGGACTGATTTAGGTGAAGCGCTACCTGATAGCCCCCATGCAGTTTCTGTGGCACTACCAAGATGGCAAGATGTAATTGATTATGAAGAAAAGAATAGTGATTGCCTTAACTCCTTAAAGTCGATATACCCACGATTTGGCTTTAATCCATTAGTAGCGGAATTAGCAACTAATGCCTTGCGTTTGCAAGACCCTGTTTATATCAATGCTTGGCCTTATCCCACAAAAAAGATAGCTACTCTTGCAAAATTTCATTGTAAAAATAGTCAACCATTTGGTAAATGCGAAGTAAGAGAAGTCCTTGGTCTGCAATGTCTACTTACCGATTCTGATTCGGCAATCCCTGCAAAGGCTTTTTGGCAACACTCCGGTTTAGGAGCATCTTCTCGTGAAGCCGCCATTGCTCTTGGTAAGGAGCCTGAACCTGTGATCAAGATTGTGGCTGATGCAAGATTTACTTTGAAATCTCGATTAGCAGAGATTTATCAATGTGAAAGAGACCTGATTTATCTCCATCCATCAGGGATGGCCGCCTTCTATGCAGCTCTTTTTGCGGTTAATGAATTATTCCCTGAAAAACCAACTCTTCAACTTGGCTTCCCCTATGTAGATGTTCTGAAACTTCCTTCAGTAGTTTTCAAAGGAAGCACACTTTTACTTAGAACAGATCGAGAAGCTTTAATTGCAGAACTGGAAAAGAAAAAGCCTTCGGCGCTTGTTGTAGAACTACCAAGCAACCCCATGCTGCAATGCATAGATCTACCTCTAGTAGCCGATATAGCTCATGAAAGAGGTGTTCTAATTATTGCGGATGACACAATTGGCTCTGCATTAAATATTGATGCACTTCCCTATGCAGATTTGATTTTTAGTTCATTAACTAAGAGTTTTGCGGGAAGAGGAGACATACTTGCTGGTTCATTGGTAGTTAGTCCTAAATCTCGATGGAGGAGGGTGCTATCTGAAAAACTTTCTAAACCTTTATCAGTCCTTGGTGCATCTGATTCTATTGAGCTTGAAATAGCAAGTAGAGATGTTGCTGTCCGTTTGCCAAAGCTTAATAAGGCTTGTGCTCAGCTAGCTGATCGCTTATCTAGTCATCCTGCGGTGGCGAGAGTTCTTCATCCTGGGACATGTCTTAACTTCAAAAAGCTAATGCGAGAAGGTTCTGGATATGGTTGCCTACTTTCATTTGAACTAATTGGGGGCCTTCCAAAAGCAAGGAAATTTTATGATTCTATTAGAGTTTGCAAAGGACCAAGCCTTGGTACGAATTTCACATTGGTCTGTCCATATGTTTTGCTTGCTCATTACGGCGAATTGAGTTGGGCTGAAGAATGTGGAGTCCCCTCGCATTTGATTCGGGTATCAGTTGGCTTGGAAGATTCAGACATACTTTGGGAAAAATTTAAAGTTGCGCTTGAGAATTAAGACATCGATTACATCAAGATCATGCAGAAGCTATAAATTCAAGCTAACTATTAAATCAATTCTTTATTGAAACATGTCACGCATTTACGAAGACAACAGCCTGGCGATTGGGAACACGCCATTAGTCAAGCTCCATTCGGTTACTGAGAACTGCAAGGCAACAGTTCTTGCCAAGATAGAAGGTCGAAATCCTGCCTATAGCGTTAAGTGCAGAATTGGTGCAAACATGATTTGGGATGCAGAAAAACGAGGTGTTCTGACAAAAGAAAAAACTATCGTTGAACCTACTTCAGGTAACACAGGTATTGCACTTGCTTTTACCGCTGCAGCTCGTGGCTACAAGTTGATTCTTACTATGCCGGAATCAATGTCCATAGAGCGGCGCAGAGTTATGGCTGTTCTTGGCGCGGAGATTATCCTCACTGAGGCCGCTAAGGGAATGCCTGGAGCAATTGCTCGAGCAAAGGAAATCGCTGAGAGTGATTCCGATAAGTATTTCATGCCTGGACAGTTCGAGAATCCTGCTAATCCAGACATTCACTTCAAAACAACTGGACCAGAGATCTGGAATGACTGTGACGGACAAATTGATGTTCTAGTTGCAGGTGTAGGTACAGGGGGGACGATTACTGGCGTCTCACGCTATATCAAGCAACAGCAAGGTAAATCGATTCTTTCAGTTGCAGTAGAGCCTTCTCATAGTCCTGTGATCACACAAACTCTAAATGGAGAAGAGATCAAACCTGGACCTCATAAAATCCAAGGTATAGGAGCAGGGTTTATTCCCAAGAATTTGGATCTTTCTGTTGTTGACAAGGTTGAGCAGGTGTCCAATGAAGAGTCTGTAGCTATGGCACTACGCTTGGCACAGGAAGAAGGCCTTTTGGTTGGTATCTCTTGTGGAGCAGCGGCTGTTGCTGCAATTAGATTGGCAGAAAAGGCGGAGTATGAAGGGAAAACAATTGTTGTTATTCTCCCGGACATGGCAGAACGTTATCTTTCATCAATCTTATTTGAGACTGTTCCTACTGGGATTATTCAGGAGCCTACGGCGGCTTAGTTTCTAGGCTTCGCTTCTAGAAGCACGGCTTCAGGAGGGATCCACATTGCATCCCCATAAGAGAAAAATCGGTATTGGTGCTCAATGGCTTCTTCATAGAGTGCTAATAGACGTTCACGGCCGATTAACGCACTTACGAGAAAAAGAAGTGAACTTTTAGGTAAATGAAAATTGGTTAACAGCCCATCTACTACTGAGAACCTGTAACCAGGTTTAATTACTAAATTCACAGGCCCTCTAAATTCTCGCAGCCTGCCGTCACCTGCGGACGCTGCTCCTTCGAGCGCTCTTACGCTTGTAGTGCCAACGGCAATAACTCTTCCATTTGTAATACGGCATTTTGCGACAGCTTCTACTGCATCCTTTTTGACTTCAATCCATTCACTATGTAATTGAAGGTTAGAGAGGTCTTCTGCGTCGACCGGTCTAAACGTGCCTAACCCAACGTGCAAGGTGATTGTCGTTTTCTTGATCCCTTTTTTAGCAAGAGCCTTTAGCAGCTCATCACTTAAGTGAAGACCTGCTGTTGGTGCTGCTACTGCTCCAGGGTGAGCTGCGTATCTTGTTTGGTATCGATCTTCGTCGTTCTTATCATGGCTTGCGATATACGGTGGCAAAGGTACTTCTCCATATCGCTCCAACAAAACTTCTATGCTCTTTGCATCTGAATAGCAAATGGGAAATTCAATAATTTTGCCCCCAGAGCTGGAGTCGTTACTTATAACTTTCAGAGGAAGAGGCTCCTGTTCAAGAGCTTCTAACCAGATGGTTTCGTTTGGGCGTAGTTTTTTAGCAGGTTTTGCTAGGCACAACCATTGTCCTTGCCCCTTAGGCTCAAGGACTAGTAGTTCTGCTAATCCACCATTTAGGCGTCGAACCTTTAACCGAGCCTTTAATACACGAGTGTCATTCAAGACAATTAAATCATTAGGTTTTAATTCATTTAGCCAATCCCAAACTTTTGCATGTTTAGTACCCGTAGTGCCAAAGTTTTTATCTCCCACGATCAAAAGCCCAGCTGCATGTCGTGGCTCAACAGGTCTTTGTGCTATGCGTTCAGAAGGAAGCACATAGTTATAGGAACTAAGCAAGAAATCTTTTCTATCTGCCACGCGTAAATTTAAAAACTATACGGATCGCTAAACAAAAAGTGTAAAGCTCCAATTAAGCGAGTATTGATTCTGTTCGATTTTCAATTAAATCGGCAAGATCTTTAAGGAAAGCTGCTCCATCGGCTCCATAAATCACCCGGTGATCAGCAGTCAAATTTACTTGCATCTGACGTTTTACTGAAATTGATCCATTTTTATTTGCCACAACAACTGGTCTAGAGGCTGCAACTGCAAGAATCGCTCCTGTACCAGGAGGCAAAATTGCATCAAAACGATCCACTCCAAACATTCCTAGGTTGGATAAAGTAAAGGTTCCGCTTGAATATTCCTCAGGCTGAAGCTGTTTAGCTCTAGATCTTTTTACTAAATCCGACCATTGTTTGGACAACTCGATCAAGTTTGTTTTATCAACATTTTGTAGAACAGGTGTAATCAATCCGCCGTCTTCCATCGCTACTGCCACTGCGACATTTATTTGATCTGGGTATGACATTCCTTCTTCATTCTTTGCAGCATTTACTTGAGGATGTCTTGCAAGGGTTAATCCAATTGCTTTAGCCAATAGAGCAGTCATTGTAACCCCATTGGGTTTGACTTCCTTATAAAGGGTATCTAAGGAATCAGTAGAAATTGTATAACCAACGTGAAAACATGGGGTGGCTAAACTTGCTTCCATATTGCGATTTACTGCCTGCTGCAGCGTGTTAAAAGCAACTACTTGCCCTGGTGTCCCAAAGCTTTTCCCTTTTAAAGAGTTAGAGGAAGGACTGCTTTCTTTAGGAGAATTGCTTTTAGTTATTCGATCTTCTGGAAGTGTTGCAGGGGCATTGCTTTCTGCCACCCATGGGACGCTAATTGGCTGTCCAGTCGCTCTTTGAACATCTTCTACTTGAATACGACCATGAGGTCCGCTCCCATGGATGGTTGAAAGGTCAACGCCTTTTTGGGAGGCCAGCTTTTTAGCCCGAGGTGAAGCTACTAACCTTCCAGTATTTTTTACTTGAGGTGCTTGTCTAGGAAGAGTTTTGGATTGATCTTCAAGTTTTTCATTTTCGTCAATAGCAGTTTGCGACTCTGAAGTTGATTCAGGTTTAGGAGTAGAGACTGGAGTTGCTTTTGGTTGTGGAGAGTCTGAGATGGATGGTTGAGGTGCTTTCCCTTGGACAGAAGCAATCTCATCCTCGCTTTCGACAATTAATCCGATGGTTTCACCCACAGGGGCAGTACTGCCTGCGGGCATCAAAACTGCGGCAAGATAGCCCTCTTGAAAGGATTCAACATCCATATCGGCTTTGTCTGATTCAACTACCAAGACAGATTCACCTCGTCCGACTTTTTCTCCAGGCTTCTTAAGCCATTCAACGATTTTGCCTTCCGTCATAGTTGAGCTAAGAGCAGGCATGAAAATGTCGTGAGTTGCCATAGTTCGTTGATTTGATGCCCGTTCTTTAGAGAAAGGATTTCACCTTTGCCTCAGTCCATGTAAGCAGATGAGCAGAAGAGTAAAGCCCTATTAAGACAATTTTAGTTCTATAGGCAGCACAAACAAATTTCTTTTTGAAGTATGCGTTGATTACGGTATAGGGATTGTTCAGTTTTCATCAATAGATTCCACTACACCATCACGAACGGTTATGGAGACTTGCATTTTTTTTACTAGGTTTTCTCCAACTTTTAGTTCGCAC
This sequence comes from Prochlorococcus sp. AG-363-L02, assembly GCA_003280185.1. Next base: position 11,690 of record QCFP01000007.1, on the reverse strand, counting down.
AGACTCTCTATCTGACCTTGTTCAACAATTTGCTCCATCTCCAATTCACGAATTTGAACCTGTTGTTGCAGCAAATTTCTTTTTTGTTCTTCAATTTCTGACCTCTTTGCAGCAACTTGTTGCTGAATTTGTCCAACTTGTTCTTGAACCCGTGGATCTAAAGGATTTGCACTTTGATTACGGACTTCATTGATAAATTGCTGACCTTCTTGCTCTAATTGTGCCAGCTGTTGATCAGAGGCTGAAATGGCATTGCTCAGTTCTTTTTCGGCTTCTTCTTTCCAGGATGGTGTCACTACCGCTTTGACGGTAATTGACCGTTTAATAGTCAGGACGTGTCCCTCAGTCATGAAAAAATTGAATAAAAGTTTAACTTCTTAGTAAGAAGAGTAACTTGCGCAAAATAGCTCATCGGCTATAAATCGCTTTTATTTTCAGTTGATCCCTTTCAGAAATCCTTTCACGACGTTGTTTAAGAGTCTGTGTTAGGAGGCCATTCTCGATAGTAAAAGGTTCAACAAAAGCCAACCCGACAAGTCTTTCTTCTACCCTTGCTCCCCTTCGATTAGCTAAAAGAAGATTTAGATCCCCTCGAAGGGATTTGAGAAGAGCTTTCTCTGATGCAGTGCCAGGAAAATCATTAGTTAATGCAATGCCTTTTTGAGTTGCCCATAGTTTAATTTCTTCAAAATTAGGAACAATTAAAGCTCCAAGAAGACGTTCGTCTTGTCCAACAAGCATTACTTGCTCAACAAGGGGACTGCCCAATAGGGTCTCTTCAAGTGGCCCAGGTTCAATATTTTCTCCATTACTAAGGACGATTGTGTCCTTAGCTCGACCCGTTATAACTATTGATCCATCAGGTAAAAGCATCCCAAGATCGCCTGTGTTAAACCACCCGTCCTTATCAAGTACCTTCTTTGTTGCGTCTGGCTTCCCGAGATAACCATTCATTACTTGTGGTCCTTTTACCAATACAAGGCCTCGTTCTCGAAACTTCAAAGGGGTTTTATTTTCGGGGTTAACGATTTTGAATTGAGTACCTGGAAGTGGCAGCCCAGAACTACCTCGAATATTTCGCCAAGGCCTACGGCAACTCACAACAGGACTTGTTTCTGTAAGCCCATACCCAACAAGCATTTCGACTCCCAATGATTCAAAAAAAGAATCAACGTGTGGAGCTATTGCACCGCCTCCATTGATAGGGAAACGTAATCTTCCTCCACACAACTGTGCTAAAACTTTTGGCCAAATTATTCCTGATGCAAATCTATGGAAGGGCCAACGAAAGGAGCATTCACAAAAAGCAAACAGTCTTTTTAGGGGATTGACTGGCTGTAAAAGCAAATTACGCGTTGTTCTCCACGATTTTGTGTGCGCTTTGCTGTTGGTTAAGGCTGTTTTGAGAACCAATTGTCTTAGCTTAGGCATTTTTTTTACTGCATCATCAAACCCCATTTGCACCGCTTCCCAGAGACGGGGAACCGTAACCATCACTATTGGTTTAATTTTCACCAAGTCATTCTTCAGGTGTTTAATAGTTGTATAAGTCTGTGTACAACCACAGGAAAAAAAATAATATTCTGCACTCCTTTCATATGCGTGCCAGATAGGCAACACACTGAGCACAGGAGCGCCTGGTAAAGGATGGGCTATGCAAGCTAGAGATTTGATTTGATGAATAAGGTTTGAGTGCTTGAGAGGTACCCCTTTAGGTTGACCTGTCGTCCCAGAGGTATAGAGGATTGTTGCCATAGTCGAATTTGACGAATCCATGCCTCTCTGATTGGTTATTTCTATAGCTTTCTTCCCTTTTCCGCTTTCTAAAAAATCACCCCACCCCATTATTCCAAGTTCCGCTTCGCCTTCTAATTGAAGGACAAATTTAAGTTTACTTTTTTGCTCTTTAGTTAGTGCAAGCTGCTTCCATAATTCTGCGCTTTGTACTATCAGACCACTTGACCCTGAGTCTTCGAGGATATAGCGAAGCTCTTCTAATGGAGCGGAAGCTCCTCGTACCGCATTTGCTGCATCTAGTCGCATTAATGCTTGATCAGCAATTAACCATCGAGGACTGTTTTCTGCAAAAAGGGCTATGACGTCACCTTTTTTGGTCCCTAACCCATAAAAAGCTGAGGCTGCAAAGCCTATTGTTTCAGCGAGCTCAAAGTAGGAAAAATTTTCTGGATGAGCAGCATGTGGTGCATCTACTGCAACTAAGTCGCAATAGCGAGCTGCTAACCAAGGCCAAATTTGGTCTACTCGGCCAATGCTCTCAAAATGAGTACGACTAGAGAGAGCTTTTTTCTCTTTCCAATGCTTCTTCCAACTCGATTTTGCCAATTTAGATTCCTTTGCTTGCATTAAGCCCCTATGCAGACCTCTTAATAATTTCATCTTTAAAAACGTTTCTTTCCATATGGGCTAAAAATAAGAAGAAAATTCTTCTGGTCTTTCTAAAGACTCCATTTTCTTCCAGTCCAAGTGAAAGTGCTTTTTAAAGGATTGCATCAAAAGAGGTTTAACTTCTTCAACGGTTATCCCAGGAATCCAATCATTTATTTTGCCCATTGGATGGTTTACCAGGCCACATGGCACAACCGCTCTAAATGCCTCCATGTCGCAATTGACATTAAGTGCTAGTCCATGTTGCGTTACCCAACGACGGCAACTAACTCCTATCGATGCGACCTTTCGATCTTCTATCCATACCCCTGTCAAGCCTTTGCGCTTCTTGCCCGCCAAGCCCAAATTTGTAAGCACGTTAATTAAGACTGCCTCGAGTTTACGCAAATACCAATGCAAATCAGTTTGATATTTTCTTAGGTCTAAAACGGGATATGCAACTAATTGTCCAGGCATATGACAAGTTACTTCGCCACCACGATTTATTTTGTAGAGAGGCCATTTTGAAGTTAGTGGGTCGAAAAGCAAATTTTTTTCAGAGGACCCTTTACCCATTGTGTAACAAAGTGGATGCTCCAATAGCCAAATTGCCTGGGCTGTTTTTTTAGCTTCAAATAAGTGTTTTTGCCAGTTCTGCTGCCATTTTAGAGCTGTTTCGTAATTCACAAATTTCTGCGGCTTAAAAAGAAAAGTCGGAATAAGGTTTGCTGATTCTGTTCTTGTTCCTAACTTGCTTTTATCTATAGGCACCGGAGGGATGCCATGAAGCTGCTGATCCATGGTCGAAATCTCGAAATAACTCCTGCCATTCGTGAGTACACCCAGGCAAAACTAGAAAAAGCCTGTCACCATTTTGGAGGAATGGTACAAGAAGCAGACATTCATTTGTCAGTGGCCCGTAATCCAAGGGTGCCACAACAAACAGCAGAAGTAACTGTTTTTGCTAATGGCATTGTGATTAGAGCCCAAGAACGAAGTGAAAGCCTCTATGCAAGCATTGATCTTGTGGCTAGCAAGTTGTGTCGCCAATTGAGAAGATATAAAGATCGAAATACTGATCATCACCACAGCCCTGGGCACAATGCCTCAGAAACCCCTACAACAGAGGCTGTATTAAGTGAAACTATGGTAGAAGGTTCTCTTTTAGAAGGTAAGAAAGTCAATCTCCCCCAACCAGGTATTCGTAGAAAATACTTTGCTATGTTGCCAATGACTGTTGAAGAGGCTAGACATCAGCTTGACCTGATTGACCATGACTTTTATCTTTTTCGTGAAGAGGGTAGTGGTGAATTGCAGGTGATTTATAAACGTAATCATGGTGGATATGGTCTTATAGAGGCTCGCGAATAAGTTGAACATCTATGCAAGAAAAGATCACTGAACTTGCTAGATCGGATTTGGCGCCCCTACTGAATCAGGCGGTGTTAAATCCACACCTTGAGGAAGATGTTTTCAATCAAATTTGTGATGCTTCAAAACACCTTGGCTTTGGCGGATTGTGCACGAGTCTCAATAGGCTGCCTCTCGCCCGAGAAAGACTTGGGAAGACTTGTGAGACGAAGCTCATTACTGTGATTTCATTTCCTTTTGGCGATATTCCTAAGTTATTAAAGCTAGCTCAAGCTGAATGGGCGATAGAACATGGGGCTGAAGAATTAGAAGTGGTTCCAAATTTTGACTTCCTTAATAAGGGAGATACTAATAGTTTTGGGGAAGAGCTTTTTGAAATTCGCTCTTTAGGTTTGCCAGTACGAACAATTTTGGATATGCAAAACTTATCGCCTCCCAATCTCAAAATTGCTGTTCAAGCTTCCCTTGAAGCAGGGGTGATTGGGTTTCAAACTGGTAATGGATTTGGACGTATTGTGACATTAGAAGATATTAAAAATTTGGTAAACATTACAGGTCAGTGTTCTCAAATAAAGGCGGTAGGAGGTATGCATACGCTCGAGAAAACCCTTGAGGTTCTTCATGCAGGTGCAACTCTTGTAGGGACAAGTAAAGGTCCTGAGATTATGCAGTTTCTGCGTAATAAATAGTGTGACTCTAGATAAAAAGATTCAAGGCCTTGTCTTAAAGATTGGACCACTTGGCGAACATGATCGCCTCGCGACAATTTTGAGTGATCAAGAAGGTTTGACAAGACTTGCTGTCCCAGGGGCAAGGCGACCAAAAAGCAGACTTGCGGCAGCTACACCATTAACCTATTTAGATCTTTTCGTTAATGCACCTAAAGGACTTGCAAGAGTTAAGCACCTAAATGTTCTACATAGTTTTAATGGGGTTGGTCAAAAGTTAGAGACACTCGCTGCGGCACAGGCTTTAGCTGAACTCTGCCTAAGCCTCGTCACGGTAAATGACCCTATTCCTGGTTTGTTAAGTACCGTCTTAATGCATCTTGAACGTTTAGAAGCTTTTGGGAAGGGAAAAGAATCTGATCAATGCTTAATTATTGCAAGTGTTACCCAGGGGTGTATACACCTTTTTTCCCTTGGTGGCTACGCTATGCCATTGAAAAAGTGCTGCCGCAGTGGCGATTTTTTGAATCCACCATTGGGTGACTGGACATGGGAATGTAGTCTCATCCCTAATGAAGGTTTTGCTATTGGAGCTCATGAAAACTCAGCTTTTAGGCTTAATCCATCTGAGCTGGCTCTTTTGCAAAGGCTAGTCAGAGCTGAACTCCCTATGGGTAAAAATGGACGTCTTATGGGACCGAAGCATGTCTGGCTGAGATTGTTGGGAGTTGTCGAATGTTGGATCCAAAGTCATTTGTCAACGGAAATTCGTTCTCTTGCGATGTTGCGAGAGGCAATTATCAACTAATTAAATATTCGTTATGGGCGATCATGGTTGGGGGTAAAAAATCTTGAGTGGTCTAAACCTCAATAATCCTGAACCCGCACTCCCTACAGGTAAAAACCCTGAGGGCAATAGAGGCTTGCAGGCTGTTCTTAAATTAGATGGGTTTCGCAGGCTTTGGATTGGCCAAATTTTTTCTCAGCTTGCAGATAAGTTCTACATAGTTTTGATGGTTTATTTGATCGCCCAATACTGGGTGACTACTTCTCCTCAGACAAATGATGCACTTGCAGAAGTCGCAGCTGTTATACGCATGGATTTGCAAACCCGTGCCCAAATGATCACATTGTTGGCAACTGGGATTTATGTCGCAAATACTCTCCCGGCAATGATTTTAGGCACAGTTGCTGGTGTTTGGGCTGATCGTTGGCCAAAAAGAAGAGTAATGGTTGCCTCAAATGGAATGCGAGCACTGTTAGTCATTTTTGCACCATTTTGTCTCCTTCCTGGTCCACATTTTTTAGGCCTTAGTTGGGGTTATTGGACTCTGTTAGTAATGACTTTTTTTGAATCGGTACTTACACAGTTTTTTGCTCCTGCTGAGCAGGCAACTATTCCTTTATTGGTTCCTCAGAAACATTTATTAGCTGCAAACTCCCTTTATCAGGCAACGAGTATGGGAGCAACCATTGTCGGCTTTGCTTTAGGGGACCCAATTTTGCGTCTACTAAATCAGGTCTTCTTGAAAATTGGGATTTCTGGAGGCGAATTTATACTTCTACCGTTTTGCTATGGAATTGCTGCAATTAGTATCAGTACTATCAAATTAAAAGAGTCTGCTCGTTCAGCAGGCAAAGAAAAATTGTGGGATGAAGTTGGAGAAGGCCTTCAAATCCTTAGGAAAAAAAACACAATCAGAAATGCGATGCTGCACCTTGTTTTGCTTTATAGCTTATTAGCTGCTTTATATGTATTAGCCATAAGCTTGGCTTCTTTTATCCCAGAACTTGGCCCAACACGTTTTGGAACTTTATTAGCCATTAGTGCGATTGGGATGGCTGCTGGAGCATTGGTAATTGCCCAAATAGGTCATTCTTTTGATCGGCGAAAACTTTCTGCAACTGGGTTAGGAACAATTACATTTAGTCTTATTCTTCTTGGCCAGCTTAAAGGATCACTTTCCTCAACCTTGCTTTTATGTGGTGTTTTGGGTGTGGGTGCAGCACTGGTTGCTATCCCTGCACAAACTACCCTGCAGGAAGATACTCCAGAAGCTCAGCGCGGTAAGGTTTTTGGCTTGCAAAATAATTTAATCAATATTTCATTGAGTCTTCCTTTAGTACTTGCTGGGGCCATGGTTAGTCGATATGGATTAACTCCTGTCCTTTGGTTGTTGGCAATGCTTGCACTTGTCTCAGCATTCCTTGAACTTCCATGGAGGCAACGTTGTTAATTTAAATTGGGACTTAGTTGAAGGGCAGCAGGTGGCGCATATCGCCTGGCTGGGAAAAAAAACTCCATTTTGTGGAAATGTTACCTATGGGCTCAGCACGATTGAAGCCCTTAGGCAGCGTGGGCATCAAACCAGCTTTATTCATTTTGACAATCCCAAAAGCCCTGGCATTAGTGAAACATCGTTGCTTGCAAATGATCCAGATGTAAGCCTTCCATATTTAGTTAAGTCTCAGGTTTATACAATTCCTTCACCAGGTGCTCAAAGAGAATTAAGAGAATCCCTTGAACGCCTTCAGCCGGACCTTGTACACGCGAGCCTGACTCTTTCTCCTCTTGACTTCAGACTTCCGGAACTATGTCAGCAGCTTGGAGTCCCTTTGGTAGCAACTTTTCATCCACCTTTTGATGCAGGTATACGAAACCTTACCGCGGGTACTCAACAACTCACATACCAGCTTTATGCACCAGCACTAGCTCGGTATGACAGAGTCATTGTCTTTTCGGAACTACAAGCAGATCTGCTTGCAAGACTTGGTGTTAGAGAACACAGGCTTTCTGTTATCCCAAATGGTGTAGATCCAGAATTGTGGACACCAGCAGGGCCTCAGCGAACTAGTCCAATGAGAAGAGAAGTTAGGGAGAAACTAGGGAGGGAAAGGGTTTTTCTGTATATGGGACGAATTGCTACTGAAAAGAATGTTGAAGCACTTTTGCGGGCATGGCGATTGGTTGAGCCTAAAGGTTGCCGACTCGTAGTTGTAGGTGATGGACCTCTTCGTCCAACTCTTGAGAGCAATTCAGCTTTAACAAGCTTTTGTGATGTCCTTTGGTGGGGTTATGAATCTGATTTAGATACCAAAGTGGCCCTATTGCAATGTGCAGAAGTTTTCATTTTGCCGAGTTTAGTTGAAGGTCTTTCTCTTGCTTTGCTTGAGGCTATGGCAACAGGTACGGCTTGTGTGGCAACTAATGCAGGGGCTGATGGTGAAGTCCTTGATGGTGGTGCTGGGATAGTGTTGAGCACTCAAGGGGTAACGACTCAATTAAGAACATTGCTCCCGGTACTAAGGGATCAACCTGTTTTGACTTCTGAATTAGGTCGAAGAGCTAGAGGGAGAGTTCTTGAGAGGTATACCCTAACCAGAAATATTGATGCATTAGAAGGCCTCTATGGTGAATTGCTTGGTGCTACACCTCTAGTTGCTTAGAGCAGACAACTCTTTGCTTCTTTCAGTTGCAGCTATCACTGCCTCGATAAGAGCAGATCTAAGGCCAGCTTTTTCTAATTCTCTCAATGCCGCGATTGTTGTTCCAGCAGGCGATGTAACCATATCTTTCAATTGACCTGGATGAAGATCTTTTTGGTTAAGGAGTTCAGCTGTACCACCAATGGTTCTATGTGCTAAGTAGCTTGCTAAATCTCTTGGTAATCCTGCTGCCACGGCTCCATCAGCAAGGGCTTCGGAAATTAAAGCTATATAAGCAGGACCTGATGAGGTGAGAGCAAGGAAGGCATCAAGTTGAGATTCAGGGAGCTCTAAAACTTCACTTACGGGGCTAAAAAGCTCTTTGGTTAAAAGACGTTCTTTAGTAGTGACGCCTTTACCCCAAGATATTCCAGTCAAACCAGCCCCTACAAATGCTGGTGTATTTGGAACAGCGCGTACACATAATTGATTGGGAAATGACTTTTGAAGCTTTTTAAGAGAGACGCCAGCAAGTACAGAAATTAATAAGGTATTTGGGTTTAGCAATTGGTTCAGTGAAGTAGAAGTAATAACTTCATTTAATTGTTGAGGTTTAACTGCTAATAGAACAATTGATGATTTCCAAACTTCTTTCGCATTTTGATCTTCAGAAGTAAATACTTTAAAACCTTTAGGAAATTGATCATTTATGCGTTTAATACTTGCAGCACTTTTAACAACAGCACAAATATTTCCAATTGGAATACTTTCATTCTTAATCAGTGGCAAAAGAAGAGCCTGAGCCATTCGACCCAGGCCTACGACACCTAATGAGGAATCCACGAGACTCTTTGATTAAATACTCGCAACTTTTGCTTCTCCCCATGCAGGTGGTGGAGCTGCGGAGGATTCGGTGGGTACAGTCTCAGACTCTCTTGTAACTGTCGTAGGAGATGAGACGTCATCATGAGTTGAATTGGTGACATTTACACAGCTTGGGGCAAATAGAAAGATGCTTTCTCCAACGCGCTCTTGATGCCCATCAATAGCAAATGTTCCGCCTGCTACAAAATCCACTGCTCTTTGTGCCTGATCTGGCTCCATCATTGTGAGGTTAAGAATTACGGTTTTACGTTCTCTCAGGGCTTGGATTGCTCGAGGCATTTCATCAAAGCTCCTCGGCTCCATCAAATTCACTTCCGAGGTGGCTGAGGAAATTCCTGGCATGCCTACAACTTTTGAGCCTGAAAAGCCAAAAGGAGATGGGTCTGTTAATGGAGCAAGCTCCCCACCGAATGAAGGGGGTCGACCTTGATCTTCGTCATAGTGATCGCTTCCTTCGTAATCCAAATCATCAAAGTCGTTATCTAAATAGTCGTCACCAGCGACGACGGAACGAAGACGAGAAATAAACGACACCTTAAAGATCCTCTGAGGCTGACAGTGAAAGTGTGGCTAATTGCCGCAATTAGGAGAGCTTCTAAAAAAGAAACTGCTATACCTAACCCCTAATAGCGTTCCAAAGAGACTCGGGCAAGACTTAAAGAGCTCATTAATGACAGATTGGAATTTTTAATAATTATTTTGGACAGTAACCAAACACACTAGAACCAAGTCGTAGCCATGTAGCTCCTGCTTTTAGAGCCTCTTCCCAATCTGAACTCATACCCATCGAACATTCTTTTAAATCAAGTTGATTTGCTAAGGATCGACATTGCCCGAATAAATTTCTTCTCTCTTCCTTACCAAAATTGATAGGTGCCATGGTCATAAGACCAGTTGTTTTTATGTTTGAGAGACTTTGAATCATTGGAATTACCCTTTGGAGGTTTTCCGGATTGAAACCTCCTTTAGTGGGATCTTTGGCAAGTTTAACCTGAAGCATAATCTGAATAGTTCTGTTTTCTTCAACCGCTATTCTTGAGATTCTTTCGGCGAGTAATTGGCTATCTACAGAGTGAATAAAATCGAAATTTTGCACTACTCCTCTTACCTTGTTTGATTGTAAGCGCCCAATAAAATGCCATTTAATCTGTTTTAGATCTCCTAGAGCATTGAACTTTAAGAGAGCCTCTTGTAAACGACTTTCCCCAAAATCAATCTGCCCCAATTCTGCAAGGTAGCGGATTTTTTCTGAGGGATGCCCTTTGCTTACTGCAAGCAAATTAACTCCGTCTGGGAGTTGTTTGCGTAATTGTTCCCAATTCTCCAGGAGCATATCAACTTAATTATATAAAGGTCTGATGGAAGAGTTCTTGCCAAGTATCAAATTCGGAGGGCTTATCACGCTTACACCTAGATAAATTCATCTCTGCATAATGCCTGGCATCCTGATAAGGGATGACTTCAAAATCAGACCCTCTTGGCTGAAGCGTTACCAAGAAGAACATCTTCTGGGCATACAAAGTTGCATAAACATCCCTTCCTTCCCCAGCAGGTGAAACGAGATAAAGCATCCCAAAGTTGGGATGGTTTAAATATCGCTCAGCTGTCACTATTAAAAAGACTGAATTCAAAAAGCACCGTACTTCCTCCTTAAGAACAAAACCAGAAAAAGCAATATCCCTGAACTAATATTTAGCCACCGATAAGATTTTCTCAGCAGTTGTTCTGGTCTGAATTGCTCTGGAGAAAGCCAATAACCGCCTCGCACTAAAAGCGCATCGGCACCTTGCTCCGCTCTTAAAAGGATATTAGCAATAAGTCTTTCTCCTACTGAAAGAAGAAGTCCTACGGAAGCCTTGAACCCAAGCTCTTTGAGATTAACTGCTCGAATTGCTAAAGATCGCAGGAGGTTTTGTAATTCTTCCTGAACCAAAGGGAGAAACCGAAGTGCTAAAAGTAACTGGAAACTTATGCGATCAACCGGTGCCCTTATATATGCGAGGGGGGACATGAACCAACTCAAAGCCCATACGAGTTCTTCTGGAGGAGTGGTTAGCAACATTAGGTTTACGCTGTGAACGACAGTGAAAATCAAAGTTGCAGTGTTCACTCCCAACTCTGCGGATCTGCGGACAACAATTAAAGGTCCTATAACAATTGCACCAACTCTCAAAGGCCCTATGTTTAAAAGCTCCCAAGAAGGACCGATTAATTTCAAGCCATCTAACTCTTCAGGATAACGTGCATCTAGTAAAGGTGATTGATCGCCGGTTGGTAAAAACATTGATAACCCTCCAAAGATTAGTGCTAGCAGAATTAGTAAAGACAGAGATCTGCTCCAAACTCTTATAGGGATAGAACTGATGAAAGTTAGAACAAAAAGAGCTATAACTAGCGAAACTCGCCAAGAGGGTCCTGCAAGGACTGGAGTTAATAGAAACATTAATACCCAAGCAAATTTCAATCGTGGGTCTAATAATCTCAACCACCCTGAACTGCCTGCTGCATACTGCCCAATTGGAACTTGTCTTAACCAGTCCATAGATCTAGTCTGATTGGTTCTTTTGGCGGGCTAAATCTTTTTCGATCTGTCTTTGTTGCTTTCCCCGCCAGAATAATTTCAAAGGGGTACCTTCAAACCCAAGGCCTTCACGTATTTGGCGCTCGACATATCTTCGGTAGGTTTCACCAAATAATTTGGGGTCATTAACAAATAAAGAGAAGGTTGGCGGTTGAGTTGCAACCTGAGTCCCATAATAAAGTTTTCCTTGCCTACCTCCTCGAGTTGTCGGTGGATTACGCCAACTTAAAGCTTCTTTCAGAACTTCATTGACAACAGAAGTACTAACACGTCTTCGGTGTTGTTCTACGGCTAGAGTTGCCAGTGAAAAAATGCTACCTACTCTTTGACCAGTGAGGGCAGAGGTAAAAAGCATTGTTGCCCAATCGAGAAAA
>QCFP01000006.1 GCA_003280185.1 Prochlorococcus sp. AG-363-L02 | reverse complement strand
CGCTCAAGGAGGGGTTGCCATTGTGAGGGTCTCTGGGCCAGATGCCGAGAGTGTTGTTAAGAATGTTGTTTCCATTCCCGGGACTCAGCTTTGGGAAAGTCATCGCATTCTTTATGGGTATGTATTGGGTGAAAGTCCTACAGAACGTTTGGATGAGGTTTTGATTTTAGTCATGAAGGCTCCGCGAAGTTTTACAGGTGAGGATGTTGTGGAAATTCATTGCCATGGAGGTTTGATATCTGTACAGCGTGTGTTGGGTCGGGTGCTTTCGCAACCAGGTATACGTAGGGCTATGGCTGGGGAGTTTAGTCAACGTGCCGTTCTAAACGGAAGACTAGATCTCACTAGTGCTGAGGCAATAAATGAACTTATTTCTGCTCGAAGTCGTAGAGCGGCTCAGTTAGCAATGAAGGGATTGGACGGAGGCATCCAGCGTCGTATAACGCTACTTAGAAAAAGGTTGTTAGATCAACTGAGTGAATTAGATGCACGTGTAGATTTTGAAGAGGATTTGCCGAAATTGGATAGTGCTTTGGTTCTCAATGAACTTCAAGCAGTTTCTTTGGAATTAAGACAATTAATTCAAGACTCAGAAAGAGGTCTTGTGTTTCGAAAAGGGCTTCGAGTTGCTTTAATTGGTCGCCCAAATGTTGGGAAAAGTTCTTTACTTAATCGATTAAGTGGCCATAAAAAAGCAATTGTTTCTGACTTACCAGGTACAACAAGAGATCTATTAGAAAGCTCGTTGGATTTAAATGGTGTTCCAATTACTTTGATAGATACAGCAGGTATTCATGAAACAAAGGATTCATTAGAAAACCTTGGGATTGATCGTAGCTATGAAGTCTTGCTAGGAGCAGATGTTGTTTTGTTGGTATTTGATTTAGGGGTTGGTTGGACTAAGGCAGATTCTCAGTTATTAGAAAAGATTCCAGCTGATATTCCACGCCTTCTAATTGGTAACAAGGTGGATCTTTTGGATTCTGATAATCGGCACCATAGTTCTTCTTGTCATGAAGAAAGTTCTCCTGATGTGATTATGAGTTCTCTTACAGGAGCTGGTGAGGAGAATGTAATTCAAGCAATTTTAAAAGTTTGTGGTGCTACTGACACCGAAAATTTGATAATTTCGCTTAATGAACGACAACGGGATCTTGCATTAGCAGCTCTTGCAGCATTGGCGCGTGTTCAGGAGGTTGCGAATGAGAAGCTGCCGTGGGATTTTTGGACTATTGATTTGCGTGATGCAATTCATAGCTTGGGAGAGGTTTTGGGCGAGGAAGTAACGGAGGCTGTACTTGATCGAATCTTTTCACGGTTTTGTATCGGTAAATAAGATCAGCATTTTTCTTGGTTAGGTAGAGTTATGAATAGGCTTTAGCCAGAATTTATACTTGAATTTGCGTTTTGGATTTCGTCTCTCCATGGATTAATCGTCTTTTGGACACTTTCCTAGAGGAGGATCTAGGACGTGGTGATTTAACAGCTAGTGCAACTAATCAGGGTTATGGCAAAGCAAATTTAATAGCCAAGCAATCAGGAATCTTTTGTGGGGGACCTTTAGTTGAACGAGTGTTTCAGCGACTAGATGGTTTGGTTAACACTCGTCAGCTAGTTTTGGATGGAGAAACTATTGCAAGCGGACAAAAATTATTAGAACTGGAGGGACCTGCCATGAGTCTTTTAGCAGGAGAAAGAACAGCGTTAAACCTTGCGATGCATCTATCGGGTATAGCTACTGCTACAGCATCCTTAGTAGCAGAGTTGAATGGTACTTCTGTGAAGCTTGTAGACACTAGAAAGACTACTCCAGGATTGCGTGTATTGGAAAAATATGCGGTGCGTTGTGGAGGCGGAGTTAATCATCGTCTTGGTTTAGATGATGCTGCAATGCTGAAAGAAAACCATATCGCTTGGTCAGGAGGAATTGAAGCTGCAGTACGAGCTGTTAGGTCAACATTGCCTTGGCCATCTAGCTTGATTGTTGAAGCAGAGACTTCAATACAGGCAGAGGAAGCTGTTTGCCTTGGTGTTGATGGTGTACTACTTGATGAGTTTTCTCTTTCTGAGCTAAGGATTCTGGTTCCTCGACTTCGGGAGCTAGCGTCAGCACTTATGAAGGAGGGAGGACCTGGCCGGATTGTTCTTGAGGCATCGGGTGTTAACCCAACTACTTTGAAGGAATATGCATCTACAGGTGTTGACTTTATTTCGAGCAGTGCATCAATTACCAAAAGCACTTGGCTTGATTTCAGTTTGCGCTTTGAAAAGAATGTTTGATGTTGTTGCCTTGTGCTGTTACCTCTTTCTAGCGCCGATTCCAATTCTTTATTTCTAAAACGCTAATGCTTTCTATCTCTCATCAAATAGAAACCAGAATTCGAATGGCTCTGGAAAAGATTATTGCAGAGTCGGAATCCTCTGTAACGTCTAGCATTTCAGGTTTCTTGTTAGACCCTCAATTAGTGCCAGCCACAAAACCAGAGTTTGGAGATTTTCAGGTGAACTGTGCTTTAGCGTTGGCGAAACCCATGCGGAGACCTCCTCGTGAGATTGCTTTAGCAGTTAAAGAACAATTGGCGAATGATGATCAATTTTTAGAGTTGTGTGAATTACCTCAAATTGCTGGACCGGGTTTTATCAATATCACACTTAGGTCTCAATGTTTGATTTCTGAGTTTCAGGCACGCTTGAAAGATGCAAGGTTAGGAGTGCCACTCGTTGATAGTGACAAGACGTTGAAAGACAATTTAAGGGTAGTGGTTGATTTCTCTAGCCCAAATATCGCTAAGGAAATGCATGTTGGACATTTGCGCTCCACAATTATTGGAGATTGCTTGGCAAGGGTGCTTGAGTTTCGTGGTTATTCTGTATCTAGGCTTAACCACGTAGGTGATTGGGGAACGCAATTTGGGATGTTGATTACTCACCTTAAACAGGTGGCGCCTTCAGCACTTGAGACTCCTGACGCAGTTGATCTGGGGAATTTGGTGACTTTTTACAGAGAGGCAAAGCATCGTTTTGATACGGACCAAGCTTTTCAAGAGGATTCACGTCAAGAGGTTGTGAAGCTTCAAATGGGGGATGAAATATCTTTGCAAGCTTGGTCTTTACTTTGTACGCAATCCCGTAAAGAATTTCAAAGTATTTATGATAGGTTGGATATACGTCTACATGAGCGTGGTGAATCTTTTTATAATCCCTATCTTAAAGAAGTCGTAGAGGATTTAGATAACCATGGTCTTTTAGTTGTAGATGATGGAGCAAAATGTGTCTTTCTAGAAGGATTAATTGGTAAAGATGGAAAGCCTTTACCTGTGATTGTGCAAAAGCGTGATGGGGGGTTTAATTATTCGACAACTGATTTAGCTGCCATTAGATTCCGTTTTCAGCCTATTCCGAAAGGTGATGGAGCTTGTCGTGTTATTTATGTAACAGATGTAGGTCAATCTAATCATTTTGCTGGTGTTTTTCAGGTCGCAAAGAGAGCTGGATGGATTCCTTCAAATATGTCTGTTGAACATGTTCCTTTTGGCTTGGTTCAAGGTGAGGATGGTAAGAAACTTAAAACTCGTTCTGGAGACACAGTGCGCTTGAGGGATTTGTTGGATGAAGCAGTTGAGAGGGCTGAAAAAGATCTTTGCAGACGTTTGAAAGTAGAGGGTCGGAATGAGGATGCTGCATTTATTAGCAAAGTTTCTTCGACAGTTGGACTTGCTGCAGTGAAGTATGCAGACTTGAGTCAAAACCGAATTACAAATTATCAGTTTAGTTTTGACAGAATGCTTTCTTTACAGGGCAACACAGCTCCATACCTTTTATACGCTTTGGTTCGAATTTCTGGAATTTATCGCAAGGGAGGGAAGTGTCGCATGACTTCTGAAGATCTCAACTTTTCTGAGCCTCAAGAATGGACATTGCTTCGAGAATTGCTCAAGTTTGATCAAGTTGTCGTTTTAGTTGAGAAGGAGTTGCTCCCTAATCGGCTTTGTAATTATTTATTTGAATTAAGTCAGATCTTTAATCGCTTTTATGACCAAGTTCCTGTATTGAAGGCAGAAGAGCATCAGCGAGTTTCTAGATTGGCACTGTGCCGTTTAACTGCCGATACTCTGCGATTGGGAATGTCTTTATTGGGAATTCCTACTTTGGAGCGAATGTGATGACTTCGAGTGATAAATCTTCTTTTCTTCCTAGGCCTACGCCACGAATAGAAGTTGATAATTTGAATCCATATTCAGCACCACTCGAAGGCAGGAGACAGTTCTTAAGGTTGGATTTTAATGAGAATACACTTGGTCCAAGCCCAATTGTAGTAAATGCTCTTAGAGATATTCCGGCTAGTGAAATAGCTATTTATCCAGAGTATGGCGGTCTTAGAGAGGCTTTCATTGATAACCTTAGGCTTCAAGGTCTGAAGAATAGATTCTCTGTAAACCAAGTTGGCATTTTCAATGGAGTTGATGCTGCAATTCATGCCATTTTTCATGCTTATGGCGATCGTAGTACGGAGTTATTGACTACATCACCAACCTTTGGTTATTACGCCCCGTGTGCTCAAATGCAAGGTATGGATGTTCAATCGATTCCTTATGAGGGCGAAGATTTTCAATTTCCATTAAGAGTTATTCGTAAAACTCTTTTAGAAAGGAATCCAAGACTTTTGTTTATATGCAATCCAAATAATCCAACGGGAACAAGGTTGACTCCAGAAAAACTGATTGATATGGCTGTTAACTCTCCAGGAACACTTGTTGTTGTTGATGAGCTCTATGAGGCATTTTCTGGAGATAGTGTTTTACCTAATGTCGATTTCAATATGGCACCTAATCTTTTGGTTTTACGGTCGCTTGCAAAGACTGCTGGTTTAGCAGGTTTGCGTATGGGTTTTGCAATTGGTTGTTCTGAAGTTATCGATTATGTAAGTCGCGTGACAGGGCCTTATGACATTAATAGCTTTGCTGTCACTGCTGCTTTTGCTGCATTGTCTGATCAAGCATATGTGGACTCATATGTTTCTCAAGTGCTACAGGCTCGTGATTGGATTAAGGGCCAATTAGTGGGTAGCCGTATAAAACATCATATCGACGGAGGTAATTATTTTCTCGTATGGCCAAGAATTGATCCCCAAGAAATGTCAAATTCTTTGAAAGAATCAGGAATCCTTGTAAGAGAAATGAGTGGAAAACCTTTAATTGATGGATCCTTACGTGTAAGCATCGGCACTCAAAGTCAAATGGAACAATTTTGGGATGTTTTTTCCACCCTTAGTAAGATTGCAAATTAGCTAATAGCAAATTTCATTTTTGTTTGTTCGAGTTGGTGTTAGTCACTCATTCCAGAATATTAATCACGATTGAATTCCTGAGCTTGTTTGAGATGGTTAGCGATTTACCTGGTTTGCTAATGGGAGTTCCTTTGATGGCATTTAAGAAGGGTGCAATGCCTTTTTGATCGCAGTTTTTCGGAGTAGAGCCCTTGGTGTATTGAACAGGTATCACATGTTTTGGCTGAAGTGCTTTTACTATTTGTGCTGCTTCAATCCCGTTATAGACCTTTGCTCCGCCACCCACTCCAATAATAAGAACATCTGGCTGTCCAAATAGGACTTTGATTTCACCTGTCAGAGGAGCAGCGCTGCCTCCGAGATGGGCAAATGTCAGTCCTCCCTGTCGCCATCTCCATAACGTGGCTTGACCAAATCGCCGACCGTTCAGCCGATCATGCGGTGCGGCGAACCCTTCCAGATTAAGGCCCTTTATTCGATAAGAGCCTGGCTCTACAAGGAGCTTTCCGTTCGCGACCTTAGCCCCTTCATCTGCCAATTTTGAACTAGCAAGAATTAGATCAACATCAAGTTTTGGTTCTTTTAGTCCTGCGGCACATCCAACGGCTTTGAAAGGATTTATTAGAACGGATTTCCCACTGCCAGTAATTAGTAATGCACTATGCCCGTAACTTTTAATGGTTACACCACTTGCCTCTACTGCGCTCAGTGTAGAAATCAGTATTCCAATCGTTGATATGATCGGGAGAACGAAAGATTGTGATATCCAGTTAAAGGGTTTCATCACGAATAAAGGATTAGCAAGAAATTAGCAGTCTTTGGAGTTGCTCTCAGCCATGACTAAAAAGTTGCTTAGTAGTTGATGACCAGCTTCGCTTAGAACACTTTCAGGATGGAACTGAACCCCTTGAAGATGAGAAAACTTACGATGACGCAAACCCATAATCGTTTTGTCTTTTAACCAAGCCGTAACTTCAAGGCACGAGGGGAGACTAGACCTGTCAACAATCAAGCTGTGATATCTGGTAGCAGTCAGTGGTTGTGGTAGATCAGTAAATATCCCTTCACCTGTATGGATGACTTTGGAGGTTTTTCCGTGCATAAGTTCATTTGCCCTAATTATTTTGCCCCCATAGGCTTGGGCTAAAGCTTGATGACCAAGGCAGACTCCAAGAATAGGTATAGATGGAGCTAGCTTTTTAAGGATTTCCAGGCAAATGCCGGACTGATTTGGATCGCCAGGCCCAGGTGAGAGAACTATTGCTGATGGTTTGAGATCTTTAATTTGATTGAGTTCAATCGCGTCATTACGCTCTACACGCAAATTTTTTGCAATAGGGTGTTTTGAGGCCAGTTCTCCCAAGTATTGGACAAGGTTGAAGGTAAAGCTGTCATAGTTATCGATTACAAGAAGCATCGGCTATACGTAGTTAGGAACCCAGGTGGATTAGCAAGGGTGGAACAAGGATAAGGAAGGCTATTAGCAAAGCACTTATTGAGGCAACTAAAACAGCTGCTGCAGCAGAGTCCTTTGCAATCTTTGCGAGTCGATGAAATTGTCGACCTATTGATAGATCTACCACAGCTTCAATAGCAGTGTTTATTAATTCAAGAATTAGAACAGATGAAATTGTAAGAACAAGTATTGCTGATTTTATTAAGCTTAACTTCAGCCAGAATATTAATCCTAAAACTATAGTGCTAATTAATATATGGATCCGGAAATTTCTTTGGGTTCCATAGGTATAGACTAGGCCTTGGAGAGCATATTTAAAACTCGATGGAAGATCTCCTGCAATGTTCCAGGAATCTCTTTTAGTGTTTTTGAGTCTTTGGCTGGTTGAAGAAATGCGTTCTTCTTTTACTGAATCTGTCTTTTCATTGATCATTGGTTTTCCCTTGAATGGAATTGATTTGGCGATCAGCATCGCTTCTGATATTTAGAAGTTTTTCTTGGCAAATCAACATTTCCTTTAATTTCTTGTCGTTTGAGTGTTCCCAACCCAAAAGATGAAGGAGGCCATGACTGACAAGCCATCGTAGTTCTTCATCTAATGAGTGTTCATGTGTCAAGGCTTGAATACTTGCTTTTTCGACAGACACTATGATGTCACCTAGTTCAATGCATGTGTCTTTTGGGATGACAACTGTATTGTCCAGGACTGGAAAAGAAAGGACATCAGTCGTTTCTTTCTTGTCTCTCCAAGCCTCATTTATTTTGGTAATTGTTGAGTCATCTGTCATTTGAAGACCAAGGCTAAATGATAAGCAATCTCTAATAAATTCAGGACATTTTATATATTTATTTCTTTGAATAAAAGAGATCCAACGAATTAACTCATCATGCCAAAAAGTCGAATTTTCTAGTCCTCTATTACTATTTACACTTGCACTCTCAGATATTAGCTCCTTTGAAGTAACTGTAAATGCTAGGTCCAACTCTAACCGTTTTAACATTGTCTTGTAAGTTCTGAAATTATTGAGGTAAGGTTGGGCGTCCTAGAAACGCTATGATTAAAATAAAAATAATAAAACCAATTGCTGTCAAGCCAAAGTGGAATATACTTTGCTTCCCTTTCTTCACCATATTTCTCATGGCCAGTTTGATAAAACTTGGAGGAGCAACTTTTTTCATTTTTTGATTTTCTGTAGATTCTTTAATGTTCATAAGATTTTAGTTACTCTCTTAAGTTCTTCTCAAGATCTTCTACTCCTTGCCGAAGTAGGCCTTGGATGAAATTGTCTAGGTCTCCATCCATAACACTTTGCACATCTGTCGTTTCTTCTTCTGTGCGCAAGTCTTTGACCATTTGATATGGATGAAAGACATAATTTCTAATTTGGTTCCCCCAGGCAGCTTCAACAATATCTCCACGGATATCTGCTATTTCAGCGGCACGTTGTTCTTGTGCAATCACAAGAAGCTTTGCTTTTAAAAGTGCCATTGCTTTTTCTTTATTTTGCAATTGGGATCTTTCTTGAGTACATCGCACGGCAAGCCCTGTAGGGATGTGGAGAATACGAACAGCTGTCTCAACTTTATTTACATTTTGACCACCTGCACCTCCTGAGCGACTTGTAGTTACTTCTAAATCTTTTTCAGGTATATCTAGTTCAACGTCTTGATCCAATTTGGGCATTACCTCAATACCTGCAAAGCTAGTTTGCCGTTTATCGTTAGCATTGAATGGAGAGATTCTTACAAGGCGATGTGTACCTTTCTCATTTTGTAGATAGCCATACGCATAACGTCCTTCAATTTCAATTGTAGCGCTTTTGATACCTGCTTCTTCTCCTTCTGAAATTTCATCGATGGTTACTTTCATGGCATGATCTTCTGCCCATCTGGTGTACATCCTTAAAAGCATTTGTGCCCAGTCTTGAGCATCAGTTCCACCAGCCCCTGCATTGATTGACAAAATAGCCCCTTCCTGATCGTAAGGACCACTGAGCAGTCTTTCTAATTCCCATCTATCCAAGTCATTGCAAAGTTTTTTAAGACCTATTTGAGATTCTTCTAGGATCTCTTCATCAGGCTCTAATTCATATAACTCTAGAGTCGCCTTTGCATCCTTAATTGCATTGTTCCAAGTTACAAGAAGATTCAATTGTGCTTTGACTTCGTCCAAAAGCCGCATCTTTCTTTGTGCGTTTTGTTGATCATCCCAAAACCCTGCTTGAGAGGCTAATTTTTCAAGGTCTTTTTGCTGTGCGGTAAGAGCAGGGACGTCAAAGACAGTCCTGGGCTTTGCCCAGGCGCTCAGTGAGGAGTGAGAGGTCTCGTTTGAAGTCGGTCAGATCTTGCAATGGTTTAGGAAGGTAGAGGATAATTTTGTCTTGAAGTTATCAGGACAACGACTGAGAATCACAATTCATAGGATGATTAAGAATGTTTTTTTCATTATGAACAAGGTTGAGATCTATACATGGCAATCTTGCCCATTTTGTATACGGGCGAAAATGTTGCTTGAAAGAAAGGGAGTGAAATATGAGGAGTATTCCATTGATGGCGATAATGAGGCAAGAACTCGTATGGCGAACAGGGCAGGTGGCAGGACTACTGTTCCTCAGATATTTATCGAGGGAAAGCCAATTGGTGGATGTGATGATTTATATGCATTGGAAAGTACAAAACAGTTGGATGTTTTGCTTGGTTTAGTCGGTTGATTTTATGCGACACCTATTTGTATTGGACCCTATCCCGCTAATCAACCCCTCTAAGGATTCCTCAGTTGCTCTTATGCAGGCGGCTCATAGAGCTTCAATAGGGGTCTGGGTTTGTACAACTTCAGATCTTCAAGCTCAAGCTTCCACTTCTTGGGCTATTGCTTCTCATGTCATTCCTGAGCCTTGGTTGCAGCAAGGCGAGCCAGAGGCTTGTCAGTTGATTGATTTTGACTGCATTTGGATGCGAAAGGATCCACCTGTTGATGCTGCATATCTTTATGCAACCCATTTGTTAGAACTCGCTGAGCGTGATGGAGTTCGAGTCGTCAATAAACCTAGTTCTCTAAGAGCATGGAATGAAAAGTTAGGTGCATTGCGTTTCAGTTCATTCATGGCCCCTACTTTTGTAGGTAGTCGAGTAACTGATCTAGCATCATTTGCTCGTGAACAAGGTGAGGTTGTACTTAAACCGTTAGGAGGTAAAGCAGGGCAAGGTGTAATTCGCGTGGCAAAGTCCGCCCCAGGTTTGGAGGCTTTGCTTGAGTTGGTGACGGATCAGGAACGCTTGCCAGTTATGATCCAGCGTTTTCTTCCTGCAGTGCTTAATGGAGACAAGCGAATCCTTTTAGTAGATGGGAAGCCTTTAGGAGCAGTTAATCGGCGACCTAAACGGGGAGATTTCCGTAGCAATCTTGCAGTTGGAGGAACTCCAGAGGCAACAGAGCTCAGTTCAGTTGAAAATGAGATTTGTGAACAGATTGCTCCAGCTTTAAAAGAAAATGGACTTTTTTTTGTTGGTATAGATGTGATTGATGGGATCCTTAGCGAGATTAATGTGACTAGCCCTACAGGAATAAGGGAAGTAGAGAGACTTATGGGAATTCCACTTGCAGATCAAGTCATCGATTGCCTTTTGACCTCTTTGTCGTGAGGATCACATTGCACTGCCGCTAGTTGGTCAGCAAGAACAGTTAGTTTCAGTCCAACCTCTTCGAGTTCTTTTTCTGCTATTGATCCTTTTACCAGTCCAGCTCCAGCAGTTAGTTCTAACAAGTTTCCTTTCACTGTTCCGCACCTTATCGCTACTCTTAATTCGGTTTCTCCTTCACTATCAATCCACCCTATAGGTGCAGCGTAGTTCCCTCTTTCAAAGGGTTCTAATGTCCTCAACCAGGATATGGCTTCTTTGCGAGGTAATCCTGCTACAGCTGGAGTTGGGTGTAATTTTTCGGCTAGCAATAATGCTCTTTGATTGTTAGATATAGCCTTGATCGGAGTATGAAGATGTACCAGTTTCCCAAATTTTGCCAAGCATGGTTTGTTTGGCCTTTTTGGCTCTAGGCCTTCATTAATGAGTTGCTGAGTTATTTCATTTACAACTAGTTCGTGTTCCAACCTATCTTTGTTTGATTTGAGAAGAAGAGAACCATTGTCATTGCGACTAGCAGTTCCTGCTAAAGCATCGCAGTAGAAGTGGCCTTTTTTTAGGCTTAGGAGTTTTTCAGGTGAGGCTCCAAAAAACGCTTCGCCAAATTTTCTTTGCCAGAGAAATCTACAACTTCCATTTTGCTGCTTTCTAAGACGAGATAACAGTTGCAAAGGATCTATGGATTCTTTGAGTTGTATGGATTGCCTCACAGCCAGTACTAACTTGTTGAGTTGTCCATTTTCTACTAATTCAATGCCTTTACTTAAGGCTGGCATGTAGCTGTTTTGCCAGTCTTTTGAGTTTTGGTAATGAGCCAGGCTATAGGTATTGGTAGTGATTGTTTTTTTGTGATTGCTCATTAGAGCTTCTTTCATTATCCAAAGATGTTCAGCAAGCTCTCTTGCATCTGCTTCATGAGTGACTATTCCGTTAAGGCGTAACCACGCACTTTCTCCTTGTCGACTTATTTGCCACTTGGGCAGCACAGCTTGCATTGCTGGGATACTTTCATAGCTCTGCAGTCTTTCCATTGCTTGTTTAAAGAATGAAAACGCTAAGAGGATCCTTGGTCGAGCTAGAGGATCTGTATTAGGGGATGCATTTGTTAGTTTCCCAAAAGTTGCATCGCTAAAACGTTGTGCTAATTCAAAACGTTTAGGACCGGCAAGCTCTATTTTTTGGCAATATCCTGCAGCTGCAAGACTTAGATCTTTAGCTTCATCCCAAAGGAAGCGAAAATGATGTTCTTCAGCTATTACGGGTAATAGTTCCAGTGGGTCTGCATTTTTGATCGGTAGGGCAATGCTTAGAACACCTTCATCACCTTTCTTGTCGCACCAACCTATGGATGATGCGTTCATGATTTCGCTGAAGCTTGGATCAGCTTTCATCCTTCAGTGCAGATTTACTGCAGGGGCTGCTCAAATGTATAAACCGTCACGTGGGTAAAAGGGGGATTGATTACATGCAAGACCATAAGGCTGTTGTATCCCTTCATGCGTTGAAGTCAGAAAAAGTTCGCCTTTGGAGGGCTGCAATTAAGTGGCCTTTGTACTCTGTTGCAGTGATGCCAGTACTTTTGGCGGCTGGTTGGCGCTTCGGGGCAGGTGATTTTGTCCGAATTGATCATTTGTTTGGATTTTTGCTTGCTTCGGTCCTTTTATTGCTTTGGGAAAACTTAACTAATGATCTTTTTGATGATGAAACAGGTGTAGATGAATTTGCTAAACCGCATTCGGTCGTAAAACTTCTAGGTGAAAGAGGGATGGTTGGGCGTCTGGCTTATTGCGCACTGCTTTTAGGTTTGCTCATTATTTTCACTTTGGCATGGAGAAGTAGCTTCGCAGTATTTGGATTGGTTTTGTTTAGTTGCTTTCTGGGATATCTATATCAAGGCCCTCCCTTTCGATTGGGTTATAAAGGGCTAGGGGAGCCTCTTTGTTGGCTTGCATTCGGACCCTTTGCTACTGCAGCGGCATTACTAGTTTTAGCTCCTATTTCAATCAATGAATCGGTTGTGCCGTGGGCGTTATCTCTCGGATTGGGATCGGGACCTGCTCTTGCAACAACTCTTGTTTTGTTTTGTTCGCATTTTCATCAGGTTGATGAAGATGCTGCTCATGGTAAAAGATCACCTTTGGTTCGTTTGGGCACAAGGCGTGCGGCGAGACTTGTTCCATGGTTTTTGTTTGCAATATTTGCTGTGGAATTGCTGCCAGTCTTTTTGGGCAAATGGCCTATTACTTCTTTGTTAGGGTTTTTGGGATTGCCTTCAGGAATTAAATTAATACGCCTATTACATGCCTATCACGATCAACCTGAGAAGATAAGTGGATGTAAATTTTTAGCATTGAGATTTCAGGCTCTTAATGGTTTGGGTTTAAGTATTGGCTTTGCTTTGGCTCGTTTTTTTGAGTTTGGCTTACTAAGAATTGGTTGACCTATTTGTGGATTTAAGATTTCATTTCAAGCCTTATTCATTTCGGTTGCTGAGACCTTTACAAACTTCACATGGCATTCTTCACAAAAGAAGTGGTTGGTTAATTCGTATACAGGATTCTTTGGGGAGATGTGGCTGGGGAGAGGTGTCACCATTGGATTTAGATGACTTCAAGGAATGTTTTGATTTGTTTGATGTTCTACAGAGCAAAATGACTCGAAGAAGTTTGGAAGATTTTTTAATGCAGGCTCCAAGTGCATTTGCCTTTGGAATCGGCGCGGCATTAGGAGAGCTTGATGGTTTATTTGATTACCCTTCAGATTGGTTAGAAGCTCCAGAGTCTGCATTCCTTTTATCTAAAGGTCATCAGGCTTTATTAGATGTTGAGGTATTTCTTAAACACTATTCTCAACAAACAAATTCTCTCACTTTTAAATGGAAGGTTGGAGTTGATTCAGTGGATGAGGAGCTTTCTATTTTGGATAAGTTGCTAGACATTCTTCCCGCAAATATTCGTTTGAGACTGGATGCCAATGGTGGTTGGAATAGAGCTATTGCAAAGAATTGGGCTAATCACTTGCGACATGAAGAAAGGTTGGAATGGTTTGAACAACCTTTGCCAGTTAATGACTTGGAGGGCTTAATTAATTTGGCTACATATGTCCCTGTTGCGCTCGATGAGTCTTTGTTAGCAGATACGTCTTTATGGGAATCGTGGTTTGGTTGGCAGGTACGAAGACCAGTTATTGATGGTGATCCTCGCCCCTTATTAAATGATTTAAAACGGGGTAGGTCTCATATAATGATTAGTACTGCATTTGAGACAGGTATTGGCCGTAGATGGGTGAATCATTTGGCGGCTATACAACACAATGGCCCTACTCCTACCGCTCCAGGCCTTGCACCTGGTTGGTTCCCGCAAGACAAATTGTTTAGCGATAATCCTGAGATTGTTTGGCAAGCAATATGAGTAATTTAGTTCTACTTGAATGTAATCCAAAGCATATAAACCTCTGTATTGAGAAGCTTTTTAAAGAGCTTAAAAATGGTTCTTGGGTTCATTTGTTGCCATACCCTGCTACTAACCGCTTGATTACCAGGAATTGTTTACCTGTAGGCCCTGGTGTCGTAGTGGCGAGTGGTGGTAGCTCTGGTTCTAGGAAGTATTGTTTGCAGCCTTGTAAGCATTTAGATCGCTCAGCTAACGCTACCGCAAGCTGGCTTGGCGATCTGGGAATCAATCCTCAAGACTGTGTGATTTTTAATCCTTTGCCCCTTCACCATGTCAGTGGCTTAATGCCATTGTGGAGGAGTAAATCTTGGGGAGTTAAATACGTCTCGCTTTCGCGAGAATTAATGCATGATCCAGCTTTGCTGGAAGAGTTTTGTCACGTTGAAGAAAAGGACTCTTTAAAACCTCGTCTTCTTTCTTTGGTCCCTATCCAGTTAGCACGCTTGATGTCTGACCCCTTTGGGATGAAGTGGTTAAAACGATTTTCTGTTATATGGGTAGGAGGGGATAAGCTTTCGAAAAGTTTGGAAGAATTCGCGAGATTGGAAGGGTTGCTTCTAGCTCCCTGTTATGGATCTACTGAGACTGCGGCTATGGTAACTGCACTTTCCCCGAAGGATTTTTTGGCAGGTAAAACAGGTTGTGGGAGTCCTTTGAGAGATGTTGAGTTGCGTTTGTCGAGTGATGGGACTTTATTGATACGTACGTCCAGGTTGGCAATTAGCAGTTTTACAGAGCATGGTGTGCAGAAACCATGTTCTATTGATGGCTGGTGGCGATCCGCTGATAAAGCTCAGTTGGAAGAGTTTCCTAACAAGGTAAGTTTGAAGATCATTGGGCGAATAGATTTTGCTGTTCACTCTGGAGGTGAAACTGTCTTTCCAGAGCAATTGGAGCAACGATTATTTAAACTTGTTAGAGAAGCAAGTTTGCCAATTGAAAACCTGTTGCTTTTGCCCAAAAAAGATGATGAGTGGGGACATAGGTTGGCAGGATTGGTGCGCTTGAATCAAGAGCAATGTTCATATACACCTAAAGTGTTGTTCCAAAAGTTGTTTGGACTTATTGAAGATTGGTTGCCTGCAGAGAAACCTACTGCTTGGTATCTATGCCCGAGTCTTTCTCGTACCGAAGCTGGCAAATGGGATCGAGCTAAATGGATGATCTGGTTACGTGAGAACTCTTAATAGGGTTGGTTACCTTGGGTTGAGTTTTTTAGAGGTATTTTCAAGAGCTTTTCTTCCTTTAATTTCAAGTCGGAGTTGGCCCATGGTTTACATACGAGGCTTCTAACCACTTTTGAATCTTGTCAGGCATTTCTATGCGTTGACGAGTGTCAGGATGGATAGCCATATGTCGAATCAATCCAATAGCCAAAGTCTTTCCCTGCATATTGAAAGTCGTTGTTATTTCAAAACTGTTTGGGTTTAATTGCATGGGTTTGATTATGACGATTAACTTATCACCTGTATAGATTGGACCTCTAAAGCTGGCTTGGCAGTGAACTACGGGCAAGCCAACTGGGTGAATATCTTCACCCAGTTGAGATGACGGGAAGATCTCATTACTTTGTATTCCGTAAGTTTCAAGGCTTTCTTCCCATGCTTCATGACACCACCTTAGAAGCTGATGAAAGTGCATGACTCCTGCGGCGTCGGTATCACCAAATCGTGCAGTTCGTTTTAAAACAAGCCAGGTTTCGGGGTTTTGCTTCAACACTGACTTCCTTAGCGGTCAACCGACCCCATGATTACGTCAATAGAACCAAGAATGGCCATAATGTCTGCGACTTTTGCTCCTTTAAGGATGTGAGGCAAAATTTGCAAATTATTGAGGTCTGCGGCACGGATCTTGAACCGCCAAGGTGTTACGTCATTGTTTCCTTGTAAGAAAACCCCGATTTCTCCTTTACCAGACTCAAGGCGGGTGTATAGCTCTCCATTTGGAATTTTAAATGTGGGAGCAACTTTCTTAGCAATGTATTGGTAGTCAAAGCCCGCAAATAAACTTTTTTTGCCTTCTAACATCTTTTTGGCTTCTAGGTTTTCAGTTGGCCCACCAGGGATCATTTCGGAAGCTTGTTGGAGAATTTTCAGTGATTGGCGCATCTCTGCAATTCTTACTCGATATCTTGCATAACAATCTCCTTCCTTCTCCCAGGGGACATCCCATTCAAAATCGTCATAGCATTCGTAATGATCTACCTTCCTTAAATCCCAGGGAACGCCAGAGGCTCTTAGCATTGGGCCAGAAAGACTCCAGTTAATAGCTTCCTCTTTGGTTATTGTTCCTAACCCTTCGATCCTTTTGCGGAAAATTGGATTATTAGTAATTAACTTTTCATATTCATTAATTTTCGGGCCAAACCAATTGCAAAAGTCTTTGCATTTTTCAAGCCATCCCCAAGGCAAATCACTTGCAACACCCCCTATTCGGAAATAGTTGTTATTTATTAATCTTTGCCCAGTAGCTGCTTCCCATAAGTCATAAATCATTTCTCGCTCTCTAAAAATATAAAAGAATGGGGTTTGAGCTCCAACATCAGCAAGAAAAGGGCCAAGCCAAAGGAGATGGTTAGCTATTCGGTTGAGCTCAAGCATTAAGACACGTATATAACTTGCTCGCTTGGGAACAGAAATATTTGCTAAGCGCTCTGGCGCATTAACAACAATTGCTTCATAAAACATCCCAGCGGCATAGTCCATTCGACTCACATAGGGAACGAACATTACATTTGTTCTGTTCTCAGCAATTTTTTCCATTCCTCGATGGAGGTATCCAATGACAGGTTCACAGTCCAGAACATCTTCGCCGTCCAGGGTAACTACCAGGCGAAGGACTCCATGCATTGATGGGTGATGGGGCCCGAAGTTCACGACCATGGGTTCTGTTCGCGTTTCAAGCTGCGTCATGGCCCTTTGGATTGAGGAGCTATTGCAAGATATTAGGAAGAACTCATGCCAGAAAACTTATCTTCGTCTTATTCGGCATTTCAACACCTTCCTGTCTTAGGTGATGAGATCATGGAAATCATTTCCAAATTGCCTTTAAAACTCTTTGAAGACAGTCTTTTAATAGATTCCACACTTGGAGGTGGAGGCCATTCTGAACTTCTTTTAAGAGCTTATCCCACATTGCGTTTGGTGGGGCTTGATCAAGATCCTGCAGCGCGGGTTGCTGCTGCTGAGCGTTTAAGACCTTTTGCGGACCGTGTCGAAATAGTTGCAACAAATTTTGCTGACTTTATGCCAACAGAGAAGGCTGCAATTGTTCTTGCTGATTTGGGTGTAAGTAGCCCACAGTTGGATAGTGCTGAAAGAGGATTTAGTTTTAAACGTAATGGGCCATTAGATATGCGAATGAACCCTGAAACGTTATTAACTGCGGCCGATTTGATCGATCAGGTCAGTGAAAAAGAACTTGCAGATATTATTTACTCATACGGAGAGGAGCGCCTATCTCGAAGAATTGCTAGGCGCATTAAAAAAGATCTTCAGTTGCATGGTCAATATGAAGGAACTGCAGCATTGGCATATTCAGTTGCTGGTTGCTTTCCAAAAAAAATTCGTCATGGTCGAATTCATCCAGCTACGAAAACTTTTCAGGCTTTGCGAATAGCTGTTAATGATGAATTAAAGACTCTTGATCGTTTTCTAAGCAAAATCCCTGATTGGCTTGTTGAAGGTGGATTAGCTTGTGTCATTAGTTTTCACTCATTGGAAGATAGACCTGTCAAGAAGGTGTTTCGGGAAGATGATCGTTTCGACCCATTAATGCGTAAGCCACTGAAAGCAAGCAAAGATGAGGTTGCTATTAACCCTCGTAGTAGGTCCGCAAAGTGCAGGATGGCAAGAAGAGTTAATTGTGTCTCATAGTGACCTTAATTATGCAAGATGATTTTAAGATTGTTCTCGCCTTCAAGAAGATTTTTTTTTATTGATTTCTTAGTTCATATATGACTTTACTAATTTCCATGGCAGCTCTATTTATTTCTTCCAAGGTGGTATCTCTGCCTAGACTTAATCTTAATGAAGCTTCAGCTTCTTTTTTAGTTCTTCCAAGAGCTATAAGGACATGAGATGGTAAACCCCTTGTGCATGCTGAACCGCTACTGCAGCTAACAAAACGTCTAAGTGCTCGATGTAATTGACTTCCACTTACACCAGTTACAGTAAAATTTAGATTATTTGGCAGGCGGTTTTCTAAACAACCATTTAGTAATAAATCAGGAGTACCTCTTTTCAAATTTTCCCAAAGTTGGTTTCTTAGCATTTTCAATCTATTTGATCTTTCGTTTAGGCCACTCATTGCAAGCTCAGCTGCCTTTGCTAATCCAATGATTAAAGGTACCGGAAGTGTTCCAGGCCTAATACCATTTTCTTGACCCCCTCCCCAATGCAATGGCTCTAAGATAATTTCTTGATTCATTACTAATGCTCCTATGCCTTTGGGCCCATAAATTTTGTGGGCACTTAAACACATCAAGTCAGGTCCACTGAAATGTGAATGTGTTTTGAGATTGCCAAAAGCTTGAGAAATATCGCTATGGAAAGTAATACCTTTTTTTTGACAAATCTCAGCAATTTCTTGTGTATTTTGGATTACCCCTATCTCATTATTTGCCACCATAACACTAATGATCAAGGTTTCTTTTTTACAAGCTTGAATAAGCTTATCTAGCTTTAGAAGTCCATCAGGCTCTGGTCGAATTTCAGTTAATTCAAACCCTTCTGCTTGGAGTTGCCGCATTGGATCTAGAACGGCATGATGTTCTGTATTAAGTGTAATTAAGTGTCCTTTTTTTTTCAGCAATTTTGCTTTTGCTCGCGCGTGCCCTAATAGTGCAAGATTATTTGCTTCAGTTGCCCCGCTTGTGAAAATGATTTGTTTAGGGTTGACATTGAACCAGGATGCTAGTTTTTCTCTAGCTAGATTCACTGCTGCAGCTGCTTTTAGTCCTTCTCGGTGTTGTTTGCTGGATGCATTTCCCCATTGGTCTGACCAAAATGGGGCCATGGCTTCAATTACTTCACATGCGCAGGGGGTTGTCGCTTGAAAGTCCAGGTGGATAGGAAAGTTTTCTGCGGTTTGTTTTTTCAGGTTTGAAAGCATGATTGGGACATCCCTTGTCTGGAATCGTTTACGCGGTGTGATCGTGGTTGGATGTTTTTATTTGGTGTGTTTCGGAGGGATAGCAGTAGAGGCTTTTGAAGTATCTCGCCAAAAGAGTTCTAGTGAAAAGATGAAGAAGTTAAGACCTCCTAATCTTGTTGTATTAATCAAGAAACCAGATCTAGGAGGTGATTATGTATTGGGGATGTATGAAGTGGAGATAGATAAGAGAGATCAAAGCCTTCGTCGATTTAAGCTTTGGGAGGAATGGCCTTATAACCTTAAAGTCCGACGTGAATCGGTTAGGTGTAATTCCGAAGGTCCATTACGAGTTAAGCGTGATTCTAAGTTAATTTATGTGCGTCGCCTAAACCCTGGGGGACTTATTACGCCAGTAAATAGAGAAGATCATTTGGTTTGGTGGGCTGCTTGTGTTCCT
The DNA here is from genome assembly GCA_003280185.1 of Prochlorococcus sp. AG-363-L02. The sequence continues at coordinate 12,437 of QCFP01000006.1, read as the reverse complement.
GAGATGGGAGGTGTAGATCCATCAACATTGAAGAAAAAGGCCCTCTCATTAGGGTTTTCAACGTTTTTAGTTGAAAAACAAGAAGTCTTGAGAATTCCAAAAAGGTGAGGTATAGGAAGCAGTACTAACTTCCCGAGCTAAACGCTTCTAGATTCACCTTATGAATTTATGAAAAATCAGAATGATTGATTCACCTACTGAGAGTTCTGAGGCTATAAAGCCAAGTCGATTATTGCTTGTTGATGATGAACCAGGCTTACGAACAGCTGTACAGGCATATTTACAAGATGAAGGCTTTGAAGTGACTACCGCTGTGGATGGTGAGGAAGGTTGGCAGAAGGCTCAGCAAATGCTTCCTGATCTTGTGATTAGTGATGTGATGATGCCTAGATGTGATGGCTATGAGTTGTTGAAACGCTTGCGCGATGATGAACGTCTTGGAGGAACACCAGTCATTTTCCTTACAGCAAAAGGAATGACAATTGATCGAACCCAAGGTTATCAAGCTGGTGTTGATGATTACATACCAAAACCTTTTGATCCGGAAGAATTAGTTGCACGTGTTCGCAATGTTGTGAGGAGACAAGATCGATTACTTGCGGAAGCAGCGCGTTTCGCAGATGCCGATGTTGGTCAAATGGCAAAGCAAATCACAGAAATCAAATCTTTACTTTCTAAAGGAGATGCTTCTAGCAGTAAGGGAGGGGTGATTCATAACTTTACACCTCGAGAAGCAAGTGTCTTACAATTAGTAGCAGAAGGTTTGATGAATAAGGAGATAGCAAGGCAGCTCGAAACATCAATTCGGAATGTAGAAAAGTATGTGAGCCGCTTGTTTAACAAGACTGGAACTTCAAGTCGTACGGAGTTAGTTCGCTATGCTCTTGAAAAGAATTTGGTTGATTAATAAAACTGCGAGATAAAAATTTTTCTTCTTTTATATACCCCAATCTCACGACCATTGAAAGGGCTAAAATTATTAATTAAATAACATTTAGTAACTGTTAAATTGGATTGATTAAGCCTTTTCGAACTCAATAAGTTTAGAGAAATAAAATGGAGCTGTATTTAATTTTGTACGCTTTACGGTAAAACCACAATGATTTGCCATTTTTGTGATTCCTTTCTCGCGCAGGGTATAAGCTCTTGTTGTTTTGCTTGGGCCAGGAAATAGTTGACCTATTTTTTTTAGTGTGGCAAGAAAAAGTGTATATGGTGCAAAACTAATAATTAGCCTTTCTTCTGTAAGAGAACAAAGATGCCGAACCATTTCTTCAGCAGCTTCCTGTGGATAATGTATTAGTACATCGAGGCAAATGACTGTATGGAAATTTCCCGAAAGGCTTTCAAGATCTGATCTTTTGAAATTGATCTTCTTGAGGTCTATTCCTTCCAGGGTTGCACGCTTTTTGGTTTCTTCAATCATTGCTTGTGAAATATCGCTGGCATAGATGTGGCCTGCTCCCATCAATGCGAGTGGAAGAGACAAGCTGCCAACTCCGCAACCTGCGTCACAGAAGCTTATTTCATTTAGTTTTTCTGTTTTTTGTAGCCAAGACAGAACATCGTCAACTGTTTTTTGGTGACCTATTCGTATATTTCGCTGAACTCTATTTACATCATTGCTTTCACTGTAAATGCGATTCCATCTTTCAAAGCCCATTTCGTTGAAGTATTTAGCGACTTCTTTTTTTTCAGCTTCCTTGAGCTTGTTTAGTTGTTCGTTGCTCATAGATTCATTGGTGGTCAAAAGTAAATTACGCAGCTTGTTGCCAATTCAATGCGCAATTAGTGTTTTTCTGTTGCCAACGTAGAAGTCTACTCAAGGATTGGCCGATAAGAAGTTTAGATATTGACATTTCACCCCATATAACTTCTCTAGGAGCAATTGTGGCTGACCAAATTGCAGCGGAAGGGTTGTGAATCCAATTTGCAAGATTTTTGCAGCCCTCTAGCAGGGACAATGTTGTCCCTGCTAGAGGGCCATTTTTGATGAAGCATGTGCCTTCACGAATTATTAATTCTTTTTCTCCCCAGAAGTAGTTGGCATTTTCTAATCCATAGGCGGGGAGAGCGTCACTTACAAGAACCAATTTTCGTGGGGCCAGTTTGTGCAACATTGATGCTACTAAGGGATTTATGTGTACTCCATCTGCAATAAGTCCTAAGGCAATATTTCCATGTTCAATGGCAGCTCCTATAGGACCAGGTTCTCGATGGTGAAGCCCTTTCATCGCATTGAAAGTATGGGTGATCATGGTGATCCCATTATTAAAGGCTATTTCGGCATCAGTTTTATTAGCTTCTGAGTGCCCTAGACAACTAATTATTCTTTTTGAATGTAATTGCTTTATTACATCTTTCGCTCCTGGTAGCTCAGGTGCAAGGGTCATCATTTGGATTTCTTTTTCAAAACCTTGAATTCTCTTTTCCAGTTCTTGAAGGTTTGGAGAGGAGATATCCCTTTCAGGGTGTGCTCCAATCCGTCTTTTAGAAATGAAGGGCCCTTCGAGATGGGCACCTAATAATTTGCAGCGATTTGGAGAGTGTTGTTCTCTTGCTTTTTGCAAAATAGCTAGAGATGTGCGTAATTGATTCGTCTCACAAGTTATTAATGTTGGGCATATGAATTCGATTCCATCTTGCCAAAGCTTATCAAGCAGCTTTAGGAGGTTTGGAAGTTGTTTTTCGGTTAGCTGATTGAAGCTAATACCCATTCCTCCATTGATTTGAAGGTCTATACCCATAGGGCTCAGAAAGTCTTTTTCCCAGTTTTCACCTTCGATTTCATGCTCTTCGTTTGACATAGGTTGAATCTGAATTATCTTGTTTTCGCTATTTAGGCCAATCCACCACAGGGAGTTTAGAGAGGAGTTCCTGCTGCCTTCTGGAAGTTTGACATTGATGATCCGACGCATTGGAATAAAGGTATTGGATCTAATGCGAGAGAATTACATTCTCTTCATTATGAATACATAGTGCCCTCTTCAATTTTTCTGTGTCTTCTGAAGTTGCTGAACTAAATCCCCGGGTTGCCATCTTGATGGGTAGCGATTCTGATTTGTCTACTTTGAAGCCGGCTGTGGATATTTTGAACAGTTTTGGCGTCAATTGTGAGATAAGAGTCCTTTCAGCACATCGGACGCCCTTGGAGATGGTGGCTTTTGCAAATGATGCGAAGGCCCTTGGCTTCAAGGTAATTATTGCTGGTGCTGGAGGTGCGGCTCATTTGCCTGGGATGATTGCTTCATTGACCTCTTTGCCGGTGATCGGTGTACCAGTTCAGACTAAGTCTCTTCAAGGCGTAGATTCTATGCTTTCAATTTTGCAGATGCCTGCAGGCATTCCTGTCGCCACGGTTGCTATTGGTGGGGGTTTGAATGCAGGTTTGTTGGCTATTCAGATCCTTTCTACATTTGATTCTAATTTGGAGAAAAAACTATTTGCATATCGTCAATCGATGCATGATCAAGTGATCGCAAAAGATCACAGGCTATCAGAATTGGGAGTCTTAGATTACCTGAAGCAAATGTAGGTTCAATGTTGCCTATTCATATTATTGATCTCATAAAATTAGATTATGTTTTGTCTGGAATTACATTGAATTGAATTAGTTTTTTGATTACTATTTCTACGCATTCTTCAAGTTTCTTGCTACCTGTATTTAATTTAATTTCTGGAGAGATAGGCTCTTCATAAGGACTAGATATTCCTGTAAATTCTTTAATTTGCCCGGCCCTGGCTTTTGCATAAAGTCCTTTTGGGTCTCTTGCTTCGCAGTCTTTAAGTTCTGCTGCACAATGAATCTCTAAGAAGTCAGAGTCCGCAACAAGAGCCCTTGCGCGATCCCTATCACTTCGAAAAGGGGATACAAAAGCAGTTAGAATTACAACGCCTGAGTCGAGAAATAGTTTGGCAACTTCTCCAATCCTCCGAATATTTTCTGCACGATCTTGATCTGAAAATCCAAGATCTTTGCATAGTCCATGTCTCACATTGTCGCCATCGAGCACATAGCTGGATATCCCAATTTCAAAAAGTTTTGCATTAACGGCATTTGCCAATGTGCTTTTGCCTGATCCAGAGAGACCTGTGAACCAGAGAATTGCACTTTTATGACCTCTTTGCGTTGCTATGGCATTTCTGTCGATAGAAGCTGTATGCCAAGAGATGTTTTTTGCTTTGTGATCTATGGCTTGATCTGAGGGTGTGCTCATTGTGGCAATGCTCATATGGGTGCCATTCTCCATCGAGAAGGTTCATATATTTTCTTTCTTGTTAAGAACCAGATTGTTTTGGGCGATATCCTTCCATTCTGAGTAAATCCATAACTGCCTTTATTTGGTCTCCTTGGATTTCTATGGAATTTCCTTTGACTGTACCTCCTGTACCCAGTCGAGTTTTAAATTGCTTTAGTAATTTCAAGTACTCCTTATGAGTTAAATCTAAACCGCTTATTACCGTAATTGTTTTACCTCCTTTGTTATTACGGACTCGCTTTATCCTGATTTCCTTCTTGGCTTTGGTTTTTGTGGATGCATTAGGTTCTTGTTGATGGGTTGGCGTTGGGTCGTTGAATTCAACCCAGTTTCCTTTTGGCATGGATTTAAGTCTTTACTCCAACTGATATCTATTTTCAATCTTTTTGTCGATGAGCAGCACACTTCCTTCTAAACCTAAAGATGGTGATCTTTCACTCACAGCAAGGCCCTCGAAATTGGGACGATTTGGTCGATTTGGGGGACAGTATGTCCCAGAAACCTTGATGCCAGCACTTGCCGAGCTGGAGAAAGCTGCTACAGAAGCCTGGAAAGATCATTCTTTCACTGAAGAATTAACTAAATTGTTGCGTTCTTATGTAGGTCGTCCAACACCTCTTTATGAGGCTGAAAGACTTACAGCACATTATTCAAGGTCTGAAGGTGGACCAAGGATTTGGCTCAAACGAGAAGACCTCAACCACACCGGGGCACACAAAATTAATAACGCACTGGGACAGGCTCTTTTAGCTTTACGAATGGGTAAGAAGAGAATTATTGCTGAAACTGGAGCTGGGCAGCATGGAGTGGCAACCGCAACGGTATGTGCACGTTTTGGTCTGGATTGTGTTGTTTATATGGGAAAGGAAGATATGCAAAGACAGGCTCTAAATGTTTTTCGAATGAGGTTGCTTGGGGCAAAGGTTAAAGCTGTTACAGCAGGTACTGCGACTCTGAAGGATGCAACTAGTGAAGCTATTAGAGATTGGGTTACCAATGTCGAGACAACTCATTACATTCTTGGTTCAGTTGCGGGACCGCATCCATATCCAATGTTGGTTCGTGATTTTCATGCAGTAATTGGACAAGAAACAAAGCTGCAGTGTCAGGAGGCATTTGAAAGACTTCCTGATGTACTTCTAGCTTGTGTAGGTGGAGGATCTAACGCCATGGGCTTATTTCATCCATTTGTTCAGAACACTGAAGTCAGAATGATTGGTGTTGAAGCTGCTGGAGATGGAGTATTAACTGGAAGACATGCCGCAACTCTTACAGAGGGTCGTATTGGGGTTTTGCATGGGGCTATGAGCTTTTTATTACAGGATTCCGAAGGGCAAGTCCAAGAAGCACATTCGATAAGTGCTGGATTGGATTATCCAGGAGTTGGTCCTGAACATAGTTATCTAGCTGAAATTGGAAGAGCGGAGTATGTGGCGGTAACTGATCAGCAAGCACTTGAAGCTTTGCAATTGGTTAGTCAACTAGAAGGAATAATTCCGGCATTGGAGACAGCGCATGCTTTTGCTTGGTTGGAAAAACTTTGTCCCAAATTGGAGCCAGGGAAAGAAATTGTTATTAATTGTTCAGGGCGAGGTGATAAGGATGTAAATACAGTTGCTAACAAATTAGGTGTTGATTTGTGAGGTGCTTTTAATTTAAAAGTCTCTCCAGGTGCTTTGCTACATGGGTAACAGCAGCTATTGCTGTTGAATAGGCCATGCGCATTGGACCTATTAAAGCGACGTGTCCAATACCATTGGTGGAACTTTTATAAGCAGCTTGGACAACAGAGAAGTGTTTTAAAGCACTTTCAGGGTGTTCTGCTCCAATCCAGACACTATTACTGCTTTTAGTTAATTTCGGAACCACTGCTGATGGTTGACTATCCATAAGTTCTAAAAAAGGTCTAAAACTATTGCTTTCTTTGAATTCTGGTTGGGAGGCAAGTTGTGAGATTCCTCGTGTGATGACAATTTCTTCTGTGTTTGTTGGCGCTTGTTTATGATTTTGGATGGCTTCTTTAAGGAAAGAGCCACTTAAATTGAGATGGGAAGGGAGGTTGGACCAGTTAATAAAACCATCATTTGATCTTTCTAATTGGTCTTGCGTCCAAGCCTCGAGCCCTTCTAGTTCCAGATTGGTGTCATGGGGTAGCTGAATGTTTAAGAGGGTTGCTTGATCTGATGTTTTTACAAGCATTACTAGAAGTCTTGTACCGCTTTTGACAAGTCGAATGTCTTGAAGTCCATGTTTCAGTTTTTTAGGCTTTGCAATCAGACTCATCAGTCCTGTGAAATCAGTAAGTCTCTTTGCAAGATGTACAAGTAAGTCATCTAGTGCTGCCCATTGCAAGCCTAAATTGGTTAGCTCATGTTCTAAATGATTAATTGTTGCTGCTGGTGGCGGGAGAAGGCAGTCGACGTAATGCCGATAACCTCTCTGGCTAGGTATTCGACCAGAAGAGGTATGTGGTTGAGTTAGTAAACCTCGTTGTTCAAGTGCTCCCATTGCAGTGCGAATAGTGGCAGCGCTTGCTTTTAATCCAAACCGTTCAACAAGTGTTTTGCTACTTACTGGCTCGATTGTGTCTACGTAGTGACGAACCGTTGAACGTAGAACTTGTTTTTGTCTAAAGGACAGCGTCTCCACTTGATTTAGTAAGTTGATTCGATATTACGAGCTTCAATATGCTGTTAAGAAGAAATTTTAGACTTGTTTTTAACCTTTTAATACCTTGGTGTTTCGGGGCTAATCTCCGTACTCCATGCATCTATTCCTCCATCAAGATTCCAAACGTCATAACCAAACTCTTGTTCTAATAGCCACATCCCAAAATTCCAGCTTCTGATTCCTTTATGGCAAATAACAACAACAGATTTATCTTTTGGTATTTCTACTTGTAAGTTTTTTAGCCTATTATTTACTTGGCTTAGAGGGAGATGCATTGCTTGAGCAGGGAAAGGAGCAATATTCAGTTCTTCTTCTTCTCGGACATCTATCAAAAATGGCTTTGTGACTTCTTGGTTCAGCCAACTTGATAAATCCTTTGGAGAAATTCTTTTTGGTTGGAGTTGAGCCATTTGTTTATTTTTTGATTGATGTGGTTTTTTCAGGTCAAATTTACAAGGATGTGCCTAAGTTTTAGAAGAGGCTTGAGAATTAGAATGTTGGAGACAAACAATTAAAGCCTTGCAGTAAAAGAAAACATGATAAAGGTTTTTAGGCTGCCCCTGAATCAAATAAAATTTCCTAAATGTTCAAGAGAAGGTTTTCTGCGCACAATCATTGCTCTAGAGGCTGAGTCCAATCAAAATTAATTCGAGGCATGGCGACCATCGATTTTGATGCAGATTTATATAAACCTTTTAAGTTGCTTTGTAGAGCTTGCTTCTAGCCCAGGGGCCTTTGGAGTGCTATGAGGTCTTAGGGATTCAAATTTTTACGTTCCTTTCCTTGGGGTGACGTATTGTTTTTATCATTAAATAATAGGAGTGATGAATCAATTTAGAAATTGCAAAATAGGTTCTTGCAATGAGTAATGGAGCGCATGAAATAATTTTCCGTCCAGGGTTGGAGGGGGTTCCAGTCACCCACTCTGCCATTTGCGACATAGATGGCTTGAACGGTCATTTGTCTTATCGGGGGTATCCCATAGAGGACCTTGCTGCACATAGCACTTTTTTAGAAACAGCTTATTTATTGATATGGGGTGAGTTGCCAACAGAAGAGCAACTTCATGATTTTGAAGCAGAAGTGCAGAGGCATAGGAGGGTTAGTTTTCGTGTTCGAGACATGATGAAGTGTTTCCCAGCTACTGGGCATCCCATGGATGCTCTGCAGTCAAGCGCTGCATCTTTAGGGCTTTTTTACTCTCGAAGGGCCATTGATAGACCTAAATATGTTTATGACGCTGTGATTCGATTAATTGCCAAGATCCCAACAATGGTGGCGGCTTTTCAACTGATTCGGAAGGGACAAGATCCGATTCAACCAAGGGATGATTTGGCTTATTCGGCCAATTTTTTATACATGCTTACAGAGCGGGAACCGGATCCCATCGCCGCTCGTATTTTTGATCGATGTCTAATACTTCATGCTGAGCACAGTCTTAACGCGAGCACTTTTAGTGCACGCGTTACAGCGAGTACTCTTACAGACCCTTATGCGGTCGTTGCTTCGGCTGTAGGCACACTTGCCGGGCCACTTCATGGAGGGGCGAATGAAGATGTCTTAGCAATGCTCGAGGAGATTTCTTCGCCGGATCAGGCTGCTGCTTATTTAAAGAAAGCCGTTGAAAATAAACAGAAAATCATGGGGTTTGGCCATAGGGAATACAGAGTGAAGGACCCAAGGGCTTCCATTTTGCAAGGACTTGCGGAGGAAATGTTTGCAAGGTTTGGCAGAGATGATATGTACGATGTTGCTACAGCTCTTGAGAGAGAAGCCTCTTCTCTTCTAGCTGTTAAAGGCATTTATCCAAATGTAGATTTTTATTCGGGTTTGGTTTATAGGAAGTTGGGAATTCCTAGAGATCTTTTTACTCCAGTTTTTGCAATATCTCGTGTCGCGGGTTGGCTTGCCCACTGGCGTGAACAGCTTGGCGCTAATAGGATTTTTCGGCCTTCACAGATTTATACAGGTAAGGTAACCCGAGCTTGGTGTCCTGTAGAAGAGCGCACCTTAGAAATGGATGCTTAAGTTGCTGTTATTAAAGTCATGAAATTAGTGAACACTTTTGCCACAACAATCCTTGGCACTGCTGGATCAGGAATTGATCTTGAGTTGAGTTTTACGAATGTCTTTCAAGGTTTGGGGTTTTCCTCTGAGTTAGCCCATGTACTTTGGCTGCCTTTCCCAATGCTGCTGGTTTTGATAGCTGCAATAATTGGGGTTTTGGTGACAGTTTGGCTGGAGAGGAAAATTTCAGCAGCAGCGCAGCAGAGGATTGGACCGGAATATGCTGGAGCACTTGGGGTTCTTCAACCAATGGCAGATGGGTTGAAGTTGTTAGTTAAGGAAGATGTTATACCTGCCAAGGCGGATGGGCTGTTGTTCACCCTGGGCCCTGTCTTGGTTTTGGTTCCAGTGATTTTGTCTTGGCTAATTGTCCCTTTTGGGCAGAATCTATTGATAAGCAATATAGGTATTGGGATTTTTCTTTGGATTGCCTTAAGTAGCATTCAGCCTATTGGTTTATTGATGAGTGGTTATGCATCTAATAACAAATATTCCTTACTAGGTGGTTTGAGGGCAGCTGCGCAGTCAATCAGTTATGAGATCCCTCTTGCTTTATCGGTTCTTGCAGTTGTAATGATGAGTAATTCCTTGAGCACAGTTGATATTGTTGAGCAACAAAATGGTTTTGGTTTGCTCAGTTGGAATATTTGGAGACAACCAGTTGGTTTTTTGATTTTTTGGATCTGTGCACTTGCTGAGTGCGAAAGATTACCTTTTGATTTGCCTGAGGCAGAGGAAGAGCTTGTTGCTGGTTATCAGACTGAGTACGCAGGTATGAAATTCGCTCTTTTTTATTTAGGAAGCTATATCAACTTGGTTTTATCAGCTTTATTGGTTGCTGTTCTGTATCTAGGTGGATGGGGGTTTCCCTTTCCGGTGGAATGGCTTACGTCTTGGCTTGGGCAGTCTCAAGATGCTCCTCTTATTCAGATAGTCATTGGATCAGTAGGAATAGTTATGACTGTTCTTAAGGCATATTTGCTTGTATTTCTTGCAATATTACTTAGATGGACCACGCCAAGAGTACGAATTGATCAATTATTAGATTTGGGTTGGAAATTTCTTTTGCCTATCTCTTTAGTAAATTTGCTAGTTACTGCAGGCCTCAAACTGGTTTTTCCCATTGTTTTTGGGGGTTGATTCCTTGTCGCTGGCAAGTCATTCTCGAGACAATTCAACGTAGTTATACCTATCATGATCCAAGGGCTTGTAAGATTTGCATTGTGTATGTGCACGCGTTGAGTTAGGTCCATTGTGATGTTTGGGTTCCTTAAGAAGGTTTCTAATTACACCCGTGAGGCGGTTGATGCAGCTAATTATTTAGCCCAAGGGCTAGCTGTGACATTTGATCACCTCCGCAGAAGGCCAATCACCGTTCAGTATCCTTATGAGAAGTTGATTCCTTCAGAGAGATATCGCGGAAGGATCCATTACGAGTTTGACAAATGCATTGCATGTGAGGTTTGCGTGAGAGTTTGTCCAATAAATCTTCCTGTTGTTGATTGGGTCATGAATAAAGAGACTAAGAAGAAAGAATTGCGAAATTATTCTATTGATTTTGGAGTATGTATTTTTTGTGGTAATTGTGTTGAATATTGCCCTACCAACTGTCTTTCTATGACTGAGGAATATGAACTCTCTTCTTTTGATCGACATAGTTTGAACTTTGATAATGTGGCGTTGGGTCGATTACCTACTAGTGTCACCTCAGATCCATCCGTACAACCTCTTCGAGAGTTGGCTTATCTACCTTCAGGAATAATGGATCCACATGACGTGCCTTCCAATCAGACTCGTGTGGGAAGGTTGCCTTCTGAGGTCCTCAAGGAAATGAAGAAGGCCGATCCTGGCCCTAGAGATCAAGATGTTTCCTTACAAGTACCAAAAAGCAAAGACAAATCTGATTGATGACAATTCCTATTACTGCTGAGTCGATTTGTTTTTTGGTTCTGGCCATAGTTGTAGTCATTGGTGGTATAGGGGTAGTTCTTCTTAGCAATATTGTTTATTCAGCATTTTTGTTGGGGGGTGTGTTTATGGCTATAGCAGGCCTTTATCTTCTACTTAATGCGAGCTTTGTAGCGGCTGCACAGGTCTTAGTTTATGTAGGCGCTGTAAATGTTCTTATTCTCTTTGCAATTATGTTAGTTAATAAACGCGAGGAATTAAAGCCTATTAAAGGATTGCAGGTTAGGAGGCTGGTATCAGGAGGTGTCTGTGTTGGAATGTTTTCTTTATTGATTCGTGTTGTTTTTACTACACCTTGGGCAGTTCCTGGTCCAAATGCCATTGGAGAAGAAGCTACTGAGAGAATAGGTGAGCATCTTTTTACTGATTATCTTTTGCCATTTGAACTTGCTTCTGTACTTTTGCTTATGGCAATGATTGGAGCAATTGTTTTAGCACGTAGAGATGTGCTAATTGAAGACATTGCTACTGGTGATCCGGTTGATCAAGGTCTTCTTGAGAAGGCAAAAACGCCACTTTTGACTGATAATTCAACCTAATCAAACACCAATCATTATCACAATTGCGATGAAAGATCTTTTTGCTAATGGCCATGTCTCAATAGAAGCATACTTGTTGCTGGCTGCTTTTCTTTTTTGTATTGGAATATGGGGTTTGATTAATAGCCGTAATGCAGTTCGAGTACTTATGAGTATTGAGTTGATGTTGAATGCTGTCAATATAAATCTAATGACATTTTCTTCCTATATAGATGGACAATTGATTAGAGGACAGGTCTTTGCTGTTTTTGTAATTACTGTAGCCGCAGCTGAAGCTGCGGTTGGCTTAGCAATTCTTTTGTCCCTTTATAGAAATCGTGTAACTGTTGATATGGAGCGTTTCAATCTTTTGAGGTGGTAGGGAGGAAAGTAATGCGTCTCGATTTGGTCTGGGTGATCTATCGGGGAGAAAGCCCTCAGGCAAAAAAAGCAGCGGAAACTTGTTCAAAGGAGCTTGAATCTTTGGGTGTTCAGGTAATGACATCATTAAGTAAATCAGAGCTTGCACTTTTCGAGTCGAATTCTCAAGTACCAGATTTAGCTGTTGTTCTTGGTGGAGATGGAACTGTTTTAGGTGCAGCTCGACATCTTGCTATCCATGAAGTTCCAATTTTAAGTTTTAATGTTGGCGGACATTTGGGATTTCTTACGCATGATTCTCGTTTATTACAAAAGAGAAACCTTTGGGATGAACTTTTTGAAGATGCTTTTGTTATAGAAAGACGAATGCTGCTTCAGGCAACTATCCATTCAAAAACAAAAACTTTATCTAATCAAGAAATATCTACTAAAACAGAAGGTGAAATTATTCCTAACTCTCATCTTGCATTAAATGATTTCTATATGCGTTCTTATCGAGATGAGATTTCACCCACATGTACGTTGGAATTGGAGATTGATGGAGAGGTGGTTGACCAATACAAAGGCGACGGCT
>QCFP01000005.1 GCA_003280185.1 Prochlorococcus sp. AG-363-L02 | reverse complement strand
CCTGCCTTTTAGCCCATGCAACACATCTTAGGCAGACTTGTGCCATGCGATAACCCATAGTAAGTAGCTAAATGCAGGAGGGTTTTGATTGCAACGCTTCAGCGGTCTCTTGAGGTCGGAGCCGTAACAATTACTGCTGAGATAATGCCTCCACGAGGTGCTGACCCCTCAAAGTCTCTAGCAATGGCAGAGACTTTGAGGGGCTGCGTGAATGCAATTAATGTCACGGATGGAAGCCGCGCCTTCATGAGAATGAGCAGTCTTGCCTTGTGTAAGTTGTTGCTTGATGCTGGTTTAGAACCCATCTTGCAGATGGGTTGTAGAGATAGGAATCGTATTGCTATTCAGGGTGACTTGCTTGGGGCACATGCTTTGGGAATAAGGAATGTGCTCTGTCTTACTGGGGATCCTGTACGAGTTGGAGATCAACCTGAGGCTAAAGCTGTGAATGATTACGAATCGGTAAGACTTCTTCAGCAAATAGATTGCTTTAACAGAGAGGAGGATCCCGTAAAGGGCTGTTTACCGGATAAAGGTACCAATTTTTTCCCTGGAGCTGCTGCTGATCCGAATTGTAGAAGTTTTTCAGGTTTATATAAACGTTTGGAACGGAAAAAAGCTGCTGGCGCCAAGTTTTTACAGACACAAATGGTTATGGAATCGACTGTGTTGGAAGAATTTTGTTCAAGGGTTGCGAAGCCTTTAGATTTGCCAGTTTTAGCAGGGGTGTTTTTACTTAAATCAGCTCGCAATGCGAGATTTATTAATAAAGTTGTTCCTGGAGCTTGTATTCCTGAAGCTCTTGTAGAGCGGCTTGAAAAAGCTTCTGATCCACTTTCAGAGGGAGTTGCTATAGCTTCTGAGCAAGTGAAAAATTATGTGGAGATTGCACAGGGAGTTCATCTAATGGCCGTTAAGGCTGAGAACCTCATTCCAAAGATTCTCGCGAAGGCAGGTTTTAATTAGCAGGAGATGTTAAGTCTGTACCTAGAAGTTCTGCCATGGCCTTTTGTTGGGGAGATGGCTCTACAAGATCTTGACGTCTTGCATCAGTGATTAGCCAATCAAGTGCTGCCTCTTGCAGGTCAAAGTGGTTGCCATTTTTACCAACGCAATATCTGCCAAAGACAAGTTTTTCAACAAGTTGCACGCCTGGCCCAATTCGTGAGTAGTCAAAGATGATTGAGTTATCTATTGTTGCGCCTTCACAGATGCAACAACTTGGACCAATCATTGATGGGCCGATAATAGTTGCACCGTCTTCAATTCTAGTCATTCCTCCAACATATATAGGGCCTTTAACATTTATTTTGTCCCAGTTGGCAGCTACATTTAATCCTGCAAAGATACCAGGTTTGACTTGCTTACCTGGGATTCTAATCTGCCTTACTTCGCCTTGAAGAACGCTTCTAATGGCTTTCCAATAGTCGGGTACTTTTCCAATGTCAACCCATTCAAAATCCATTGGAAGTGCATAGAATGGTGCTTTCATATTTACTAGCTTAGGGAATAAGTCGGAGCCGATATCAAAAGGTTTTCCAGAAGGAATGTGTTCAAAAATTTCTGGTTCAAAAAGGTATATTCCTGTGTTAATTGTGTCGCCAAGTGCTTCGCCAACCTGAGGTTTTTCTTGGAACGCTTTTACTAAGTCGTTTTCATCGGTAACTACAACGCCATAACTACTTACTTGATCTTTCGATACTCGCTTTGTAATTAAGCTTGCCATTGCTCCTTTGGCCTTATGTCTTTTTACGGCTTCTGAGAGATCAAGATCTATAAGCGCATCGCCACATAAGACTACAAATGTGTCATCAAAGAACTGTTGGAAGTCTTGGATTTTTTTTAATCCTCCTGCAGACCCAAGCGCGTCCCCAATCAGTTCACCATCTTCAATACGCCCCTCAAAGCTATATGCAATTTCAACACCAAACCTTTGACCATCTCTGAAATAATTTTCGATTTCTTCGGCCAGGTGAGAGACATTGACCATAACTTCCGTAAACCCATGTTCCTTAAGAAGTTCCAGCAGAAACTCCATCACAGGCTTCTGCAGAATTGGAATCATGGGCTTTGGGATCACGTGGGTGATCGGCTGGACTCTTGTACCCTTTCCGGCCGCCAGTATCATCGCCTTCATAGGCGTTTGTAGGCCTCAGCTAGTCAGACAACATAGACGGCCATGAACCATCACTTCTATGCAGCGGCCGGCGTGGCAGGTGGCACGTTGATGCTTTTTAGTGGAAGTTGCGCGAAGCTGCCTTGTGGAAGTATTCGTTTTAGTCGAATAGGAGCGTACAAAGAACCTTTTTGTTCAAGCTCTATTTGGCCTTGTGTGGATAGAAATAGAAGGGCCCAAAACACTCCAACTCGATCAGTGTCTAAATCTTCTTTAGCAGCTTGTTGCCATTTCTGAACCAACATTTCAAAGTCTGTCCAATACAAAGCTGGCTCCCAGCTCTTCAGGAAAATTCCTAAAGCGGCTGTTGTTTCTGGAAGCTTTTCTCTATGGGCTAAGGCTGTAACTTGTGCAATTGCTTCTCTTTCGCTAAATCGCTTTTTTTTATTCCTTCTTCTATGCTCAAGTTCGTCAGATTCAAGCTGGGTTGCAATTGTTTCTAGCTGTTCAATGAGCTCTCCAAGGCTTACAGGTCGTCGTAAAGGAGGAGGAGCGACAGGACGTCTTAATAGATGTCTTTCTGGCCTTATAGGCAGCACAAAGCTTGGATCAAGCCATCCTTGTTCGGTTAATTCACTGTCAAAGTATTCATCTTCGACTTGCGCTGGGGGAAAGGTTTCAGCTTCAAGGACTTCAGCTTTTAATCCAACCAAGATTGATGCTGCAAGAAAAGCTTCGCTGCTTTCTGCTAAATCATGTTCGTAACTTCCACCATGTTGATTGATTTGATTGGCAACTCGTCTTGGGATTTCGATCCTTTGTCGTAATTGATCTAAAAATCCATCTATAACTGCTATTACGTCCACATCCCATGGATCCAGATCACCTTTCTCAGCAGCATCTTGGAGAAGACGGATGGCAAGTCGTGCAGCCGAATTAACGCCTTTATTGTGTCCATCTTCTTGCAAGGTTGGAAAGAGCTTTTTTGAAAGGTATCTGGATTAACGCAAACTTGCCAGTTTAATCTCTTTGGTTGTGGTGGAGATTTATACAGAGGATTCTGATTAGGAGGTTTCAGGTGAAAAAATTCAAGACTTCTTCTTATTCAATTTGAGGGGCGCTTATAAAGGCAGGAATTAGATTTTTATTTCGAAAAATTGGAGCACTGGGTTTCTTTAGTTGTTCGATTGCCAAGACATCTCGTTTCACCAGAGCTTCAATAGAAGCTGTATAGCTATCTGTAACAAGCCTTGGGTAAAGACCGATGCCAATTATGGGAACAAGAAGACAACCAATTATGTAGATCTCTCTTGGTTCTGCATCTACAAGATTTGTATTAGATACCAGCTCTCTATTTTCTTTACCAAAAAAGATTTCACGAAGCATTGAGAGTAAATAAATCGGGGTAAGAATGACTCCTATTGCTGCTAGAGCTGCGATTACAACTCTGAATGTAAGGGTGTATGCCTCATCAGTAACAAATCCTGCAAAAACCATTAGCTCTGAAACAAAGCCACTCATTCCAGGAAGTGCAAGGGAGGCGAGGGAGCAAACAGTCCAGAGGGCAAACATTATTCTCATTTTTTGACCAACTCCTCCCATTTCTTGTAATTGAAGTGTGTGGGTGCGGTCATATGTTGCACCTACCAGGAAGAACAGACTTGCCCCGATTAGTCCGTGACTAATCATTTGCAGCATTGCACCACTCGTCCCTAAGGCACTGAAACTACCTATCCCTATCAGTACAAAACCCATATGGCTGATTGAGCTATAAGCAATTTTTCGTTTCAGATTTCTCTGGGCGAAAGAGGTTAGGGCTGCATAGATGATATTCACAACTCCAAGGATGATTAAAAGGGGAGCGAATTGTGCATGCGCATCAGGTAGAAGTTGTGCATTGAACCTTAAAAGTGCATATCCACCCATCTTTAAGAGAATGCCGGCTAACAGCATGTGCACAGGAGCAGTTGCCTCTCCATGGGCATCTGGCAGCCAAGTGTGTAAAGGAACAATAGGTAACTTGACGCCGAAGGCAATAAGAAGACCTATATAACAGAGCAGTTGGAAACTAGTGTTAAACCCTTTTTCTGCGAGAACGGTATATTCAAAATTTGGACTACCTCCACCGAAAAAGCCCATAGCAAGGGCGGCTAATAATATGAATAAAGAACTACCTGCTGTATAGATAATAAATTTTGTCGCTGCATATTGTCTTTTTTTACCTCCCCATATTGCTAGTAACAGATAGACAGGTAAAAGTTCCAGTTCCCATGCAAGGAAAAACAACAGCATGTCTTGCACAGCGAAGACCGCTATTTGGCCACCATCCATTGCCAAAATCAGAAAGAAGAAAAGTTTTGGCTTGAAACTGACCGGCCATGCTGCAAGAACCGCTAGGGCTGTAATGAAACTAGTTAGAAGAATCAGTGGCATCGAAAGACCATCTGCTCCGACTGACCAATTCAGCCCTAAGTCTGGTAGCCAACTGATTTGTTCTGAAAGTTGAAGACCTTTGATGCTTGGGTCATAGCCAGTTGCATAAGCACCAACGGTTATAAGGAAAGTCACTAGAGCAATTCCTAATGCAAACCAACGCACTTCCTTCCCTTCTCCTTTGTCAGGAATGAAAGGGACTAGGAAAGCTCCGGCAATAGGGAAAAGTATTGACAGGCTTAGCCATGGGAGATCGTCTGTAATTAGTTCTTCCATTAGGCCATGGGTAAGCTCAAGTGTTGCGAGACAATGAGACTGCAGCACTTCAAGCGGTTTACTTCAAGGAGTGTAGAAATACTGGAAGCTCTCGCACCTCCTTTATAGGCGTTGACACATAACAGCATCTCAGGCTGGAAAATTTCTTATCCACCGAGAACACCAAAAAGTAGTACTAGAGCGATAACACCTCCAAAAACGATCAATGCATAGAATTGTGCTCTTCCTGTCTCAAAGTATTTCAACCCTTCCCCGCTACCAAGTGTTAATAGGCCTGTTAGGTTCACCACGCCATCAACAACTTTTGCGTCAACCTCAAGTACTTCTTTTGCTAGTTTTCTGCTTCCTTTAACAAAGATCTTGTAATTTATATCATCTAAATACCATTTATTTTGAAGAAAACTATTAATCTTGGAGAAGCGATTGACAAATAAACTCTTGAGGTCTAATCGATTTAGATAATAAGCTGAAAAAGCAACACTGATACCTATAGCTGAGATTGAGATAGATGCTCCTGCTAAAAGAAGAAACTCCCCCCAGTTGAAATTTGTTGCAATTTCCATTGCTTCCTCTGGGTCTAATAAATTTGCAAATTTGCTTGACCAGGGTGTTCCGAGTAGTCCAATAAGCACTGAAGGGACTGCTAGAAAAGCTAAAGGGAAGGTCATTGACCAGGGAGATTCATGCAAAATGCCTGATTCTTGCGAATGATTGTTTTCGTCTCCATCTCCATCAGTGACTTGTCCTGCAAGAGCAAGTAATTCGGTTTGAAGGTCTTTATTTTCACCACGGAAATCACCTTCAAATGTAAGAAAATAAAGGCGAAACATATAAAAAGCAGTCATCCCAGCTGTAAGGAAGCCTATTGCCCATAGGAATGGAAAAGTATTAAACGCTTGACCTAGGATTTCATCTTTGCTCCAGAATCCTGCAAGTGGAGGTATTCCGCTAATTGCCACACAACCAATAAGGAAGGTAATTGAAGTAATAGGCATTTTTTTTCTTAATCCGCCCATGAGTCTCATATCTTGAGCAAGGATTGGTTCATGACCCACAACCTCTTCCATCGCATGTATTACCGAACCTGATCCCAGGAAAAGCATTGCTTTAAAAAAGGCATGTGTTATTAGATGGAAAATGCCTGCAATTGGAGCTCCACAACCCATAGCAAGCATCATGTAGCCCAATTGTGAAACAGTGCTATATGCCAGGCCTTTTTTAAGATCCATTTGGGTTAGCGCTATGGATGCACCAAGAAAGCATGTGATAGTTCCAATAATTGCTATAACCATTCCTACGCTAGGAAACTGGCTATAGAGAGGATCTAATCTCGCTACTAGAAAAACCCCTGCTGCGACCATTGTTGCTGCATGTATCAGGGCAGAAATTGGCGTAGGTCCTTCCATGGCATCTGGTAGCCAAACATGAAGTGGGAATTGCGCAGACTTTGCCATTGGCCCCATAAATACCAATAAACACAAAGTCAAAGCTGCCCATTCAGGAATGCTCCCTGAGGCAAGTCCACTTGCAAGACCATCAGCTATCCCTTGGAAATCAAAACTGTTAGTAGCCCAAAAAAGACCAAGAATGCCAAGCAATAGTCCAAAGTCACCAACCCTATTAACCACAAATGCCTTTTGTGCTGCATGAGCTGCAGCTTCTCTGTCATACCAAAAGCCAACAAGTAAGTATGAGCACATTCCTACTAATTCCCAAAAGACATAAACCTCAAGGAGGTTGGGACTGACAATTAGCCCGAGCATTGAGCTGCTAAAAAGTGCAAGATAAGTAAAAAACCTTACGTAGCCCTTGTCATGAGCCATATAGCCATGCGAATAGACCATCACCAATAGAGCCACTGTTGTTACTAGTGAGAGCATTACTGCTCCTAGTGGATCGATCACATAGCCCATTGGAAGGATGAAACTTCCTGCACTAGCCCAAACAAATAGGTGCTCAACAACAGGTCCTCCATTGATTTGTTCAATAAGAACCGCATAGCTCAGTATTGCTGAGGCACCTACGCAGCTAAGTAGGGTTATTGCAACGGGCTTTCGTAGGTCATTAACCCATTTATTGAAACCAATTAATCCCAGGCCTACAAATACTGCTCCTATTAGAGGGAGTACAGGTATTAACCAGGCAAATTCTGCAGCCGAGTTCATCCGTACTTTTTAGGCTCCTGAGAGTGTAGGCATTTCATCCCATCAGTTTGGATAGGTGTGAAGAGATGAATGCATTGCTAGATAGAGAAATGAAACGATGGGACCACCAGATTAAACCAATTGCAATGCCTATACCTAGCTGTGCAGGCCTGAGAAATTCATGAAGCTCCAATTTTTGACGACCCTCAAATACGGCCAAAAATGGGATTACGGATGTTTTAAGTTTTAATTCATCGAATGCTAAACCGAACTTGTTTTTTAATCTTCGATCACCATGCCAGATTGCAAAAAGATGATGTGCAATCAAACCAGCAGAAGTAACCAGCATAAATGAACTGCCAATCCAGAGTGAATGTGCAAAGCACCAGAGGATTTGGCCAATAGCCTGAGGATGCCTGCTAATTCGAATTATTCCAGTTGCATAAAGCCTGACAGTTGGTTTTTGCAATGCGGGAATTTCTAAAAGGTTGTATGTGGCTGGGTAGAGAAAGAAAAAGCTTAAGGCAGTTAAAACCCATACAGATGTTGCCATCCCAGGTAAACCTTGAAGGTTCCATAAGCGAAGCCCGTCATAACGATGAGCTAGGAAATACCCAATTAGAAGAATTGCAGATGGAATACTTGCAGTGGCAAAAATTAAACGCCATGCCCTTGCTCCGATTCTTTTCTCTGCACGCGAACGTAAAGCAGCTCCACCACTATGAATAACAGCGAAGCCCAGGATCAGGAGCACCATTACACCACTGCTGTGATGCGTGCTATTTGCAGAGAGTTGTAGCAATTGCTAGTTGAAATGGTTAGGGAACATAGGGATTACTAGATTCCCGCTTAGAGTTTTTTCTATTGTTGCTGCCAGCTTGGCAGCTGTCATGGCCGAACTGCCTTTCACTCTCGATCAGCTTCGAATTCTAAGAGCCATAGAGCGAGAAGGCAGCTTTAAAAAAGCTGCCGATAGCCTTTATGTGACCCAGCCTGCAGTCAGCCTGCAGATTCAGAATTTAGAGAAACAACTAGAGGTTGTTCTATTTGATAGAGGCGGCCGTAGAGCTCAGCTCACTGAGGCTGGAGAGCTTCTTTTGGGTTATTGCGAAAGAATTCTGAGTCAATGCCAGGAAGCTTGCAGAGCAATAGATGATTTGCACAACTTAAAGGGGGGTTCTTTAGTCGTAGGTGCAAGCCAGACAACAGGTACCTATTTAATGCCAAGGATGATTGGATTATTTAGAAGTAAATATCCAGAGGTGGCTGTTCAGCTTCAGGTGCATAGCACACGCAGGACAGGTTGGAGTGTTGCCAATGGCCAAATTGATCTTGCGATTATTGGGGGCGAGCTCCCTCCAGAATTAGATGAGTTACTTCAAGTAGTTCCCTATGCAAGAGATGAAGTGGCACTTGTGTTGCCTATAAAGCATCCTTTGGCAAGGTTGAGTGAATTAACCAAGGATGATCTCTATCGTCTTGGGTTTGTAGGCCTTGATGCGCAATCCACAACACGAAAGATGGTTGATCAATTACTCTCACAATCAGGATTAGATGTACAGCGGCTCCGAATAGAAATGGAGTTGAATTCGCTAGAAGCAATTAAAAATGCTGTCCATTCAGGCTTGGGAGCAGCATTTCTTCCAGTGGTATCAATTGAGCGTGAGTTAGATGCAGGTACTGTTCATAGGCCGGTTGTGGCAGATCTGAAAGTTTCCAGGCAACTTAAATTAATTACACATCCTGCTAGATATCGTTCCCGTGCTGCAGAGGCTTTTAGGCAGGATGTGCTGCCTCTTTTTGCGAGTGAAGATAGTCCTCTTCGAAAGACTATAGATTTTTCTGATGCATGAAAGAGATAAGACGGTTCAGAATTGCACTGCCTCTTGATTCACTCCCACAGCATCTTCGGCTGCCCCTTTAATAATAAATTTGTTTTCATTGATATCTGCTTGGTAAACACAACGAACTACAGGGTTATCTCTAATTGAACCTATATAAGCGAATGTGTTCATTCTTTGTTTACATTCTCTTACGTCTTCGTTAGTTATTGCGCCTTGTTTTTGTAGAACTGTCCAGTTTTCCCTTCTTATTACGCAACCTGGTTGCAGGGCAGGCTGGGTCACAAAACTAGTTGATGGGTTGAGTGTTGTATACATCTCTACATCGATTACAAATGCACTTGCTCCCCATTGTCTACAAAACTCAGGATCTGGGACTGCCATGTCCAGTTGTTGTTGACTAGCAATATTGCCTTGACCTCCTTGAGTGGTGCTTGTAATTGCGCTGCCTATACCAATTCCTACTACTAGTACTCCTGCAATCACTGCAACTGTGCCTGTATTCATAGAAAACCCACCTCCACCCCCTTTGCCACCAGAAGAGTAGTCATAGTTTGACCTTTGGCCATAGTTGACTCGCCCATAATTTTCATTAGGTCCGTATCTGTTACCACCTTTTCTGCTTCTTTCCCCGAAGTCTCTCCGGGATTGTCGGTTGTAGGGAGATCTAGTCACAGCAGTTCACTTGTTCTGGGTAGTCCCATTGAATAGTTGAGGACACGACAATCTGGGTTGTAACTCAATTGACCTTCTTGGAGAAGTTGGCGAATAGTACCTTCAAGATCTGAGCCAATTCGCCTGAGGTTGTATTCACTGAGTTCTTTCCCATCGTTTTCTTCGACTAATTCATTGAAGCGTTGATGCACTTTGTGAATAACCTCATCTGTCCATATGAACTCGTTATCAGGATCAAGATCTAGAGTTAGTTGACTGGGATCAGCCACTAGCTTGTCCTCCTCAACCCTTGCGGTGAAAAGCCTTATATGGCGTGTAGTGCATTTAAGTTGTGTATCGGTCATAGTGTTTGAGACCAGTCAAATAGTCGGACCGTTCCTTGACTTTATAGAACTCTACGTAGCAAAAGGGGGTCTGACCCTTTTAATGTTGTTCTTGACCTTATTTTTTGAGCATGAAGGTTGCAGTAGCAGGAGCAGGTCTGGCGGGCCTCTCTTGTGCCAAATATCTTGCTGATGCAGGCCACACTCCGATCGTTTTTGAAGCAAGAGATGTTCTTGGCGGCAAAGTTGCTGCTTGGAAGGATGCAGATGGGGATTGGTATGAGACAGGTTTGCACATATTTTTTGGAGCATATCCAAATATGCTCCAATTGTTTGAAGAGTTGGGAATTCAGGAAAGGCTTCAGTGGAAAAGCCATTCCATGATTTTTAATCAGCCTGAAGAGCCAGGAACATATAGCCGTTTTGACTTTCCAGATTTACCAGCGCCTTTCAATGGTGTAGCAGCTATTCTTAGTAATAACGATATGCTCAGTTGGCCTGAAAAAATCGCTTTTGGCATTGGTTTGGTGCCAGCGATGTTAAGAGGCCAAGAGTATGTCGAAGAGTGTGATAAATACTCTTGGACTGATTGGCTGAAGCTGCACAATATCCCTGAAAGAGTGAATGAAGAAGTCTTTATTGCAATGAGTAAGGCGCTTAATTTTATTGGACCTGATGAAATTTCATCTACTGTTTTACTTACTGCGCTTAATAGATTCCTCCAAGAGAAAAATGGTTCCAAAATGGCATTTTTAGATGGAGCACCACCTGAAAGGTTGTGCCAACCAATTGTTAATCATATTGAAGCTAATGGTGGCGAGGTCCATTTAAATAGGGCCCTTCAAAAGATTGTTCTTAAAGATGATGGAACTGTTGATAGTTTTTGTATAACTACAGCTGATAAAAGAGGCCGTGAAAACATTTACGCAGATGCATATGTAAGTGCACTGCCAGTAGATCCTTTTAAATTGTTATTGCCAGAACGTTGGAAGACTCTAGACATCTTCCAAGGTCTTGATGGACTTCGTGGGGTCCCAGTGATAAACATACATTTGTGGTTTGACAGGAAGCTTACAGATATTGATCATTTGCTTTTTAGTAGATCAAAATTGTTGAGTGTATATGCAGACATGAGTATTACTTGTAAGGAGTATGCCGATCCAGATAAATCAATGTTGGAGTTGGTTTTTGCACCTGCAAAAGACTGGATTGGTAGAAGTGATGAAGATATAATTGAGGTTACTATGAAAGAGCTTGAAAGCCTTTTCCCTATGCATCTTACTGGAGAAAATAAGGCAAGTTTAAGAAAATACAAGGTAGTAAAGACTCCTTTGTCAGTCTATAAAGCAGTTCCTGGATGTCAGCAATTTAGGCCGAGCCAGAGGACTCCGATATCTAATTTCTTTCTCACGGGTGATTACACCATGCAGCGCTACTTAGCTTCTATGGAAGGTGCAGTTCTTAGTGGTAAATTGTGTGCTAATGAAGTACATCGCAGTCATTCAGAGGTGTAAATCTATGAGCTGCTTTTCTTTCGCATTATTAGATTATGAAGCATGACTAATTCAGACTCTAAAAGTTTGAATAATTTAGAGACTATTAATCTCGAATCGGCCTATGAGGTCTGTAGAGAGGAGACTGCAAAGTGGGCAAAAACCTTTTATTTAGGGACATTATTACTTCCACCTATTAAAAGAAAAGCTATATGGGCTATTTATGTTTGGTGTAGACGTACCGATGAGTTAATGGATAGCCCAGAGGCAATGAAGCTTCCTATTAATCAATTGTCTGATCGATTAGATAATTGGGAGGAGCGAACTAGAGAAGTTTTTAAGGGCAAGATTAATAATGAATTTGATGCAGTTATGGTGGATATGCTTGAAAAATTTCCAATGGATATTCAGCCTTATTTGGATATGATTGAAGGCCAAAGGATGGATTTAAATCTTCATCGTTACGAAACATTTGATGATTTAAAGCTGTATTGTTATAGGGTTGCTGGAACAGTTGGATTGATGACACAGGGTGTTATGGGCTTAGATTCAGCCTATACATCTGCCCCATGGAGCTCTGCTCCAGACCCTACGGATGCAGCTGTTGCTTTAGGCATAGCCAATCAACTGACAAATATTCTTCGAGATGTTGGTGAAGATAGAGGACGTGGCAGAATTTATCTTCCTCAAGAAGATCTAGTGAGATTTAATTATTCAGAAGAAGATCTTATGCAAGGCAGAGTAAATGATAATTGGAGGTCTTTGATGGCATTCCAGTTAGAGCGAGCCCGTGAATGGTTCGCACTTTCGGAATCCGGCGTTAGATGGCTTTCTGGCGACGCTCGATGGCCAGTTTGGACATCACTTAGGCTTTATAGAGGGATATTAGATTCTATTGAAAAACTTGATTATGATGTATTTAATAATCGTGCTTATGTAAGCAATTGGGTAAAACTATTTAATCTACCAATTGCCTATGCAATTTCTCAGTCACGGTGAGCAAAAAGATACTTAGAATTCTTTAAGAAAATGAACCCTAAGTATTATTTTTAGACAGCTGTTTTTTGGTTGTCGAGCAACTCTTTTAGTTTAGATAGCTCTCCTGCCCAGCGAGGATCTGGTGCTTCTGGGTTAGGTGCATCGCTATGAACGATTTTTTTGGCTCCTTTGCGGTTCCCTCCTTGAGAATTGTTGTTTGAGTTTCCGCCACCTCGGCGTGCATTCCCATTATTTGAATCACGGCGTTCGGATCGTTCAACTCGTAGGTTATTGCCATTAAATTCGCGGCCATTTAACTGATCTATCAGTGTGTTCGCGACTTTTTTGTCATCAATATTGGCAAAGCCAAAACCTCTGCAGTTACCGGTTTCTTTGTCGAGGACAGCTTTGAAGCGAATGCCTTCTGCAACACTTGCCAGCAAGGCTTCTAGCTCTTTGTTATCGAAGTTTTGCGGCAAATTGCCGATGTAGAGGCGAACACTCATGAAAGGGGAGGAGATAGAAGAGAATTGGAGATCAAACTGATCGGCATGTTGAATTCATGTCCAATTAGTTAATCACAACAAGGTCTGTTTGTGTTTCAACCAGTAACGTGCGGAGAGAAGAGCATCTTGTTGATTCTCTAATCTTCCGAAAGCTTTTTCAAGAGTTAGGTGATGTATTAACTCTCCTAGCAAAGGACCTGAAGGCACTCCAAGGCAGTCCTGAAGCGTATTCCCGTCGATAGGAGATGAGGGGTGGAATAGGGGATCTTTTTCATTGCGCCAGCGTTTTAACCAGGTTGTTTGTTCCGTAAAAGAAAGTTCAATTATTAAGGCAGGTAAGTCTTTTTCTAGTTGTTCATGCAATTTCAGTAGTTCATTTTCATTGAGATTTTTAAACGCGTAGTCTGTATTTTTTTGTTTCCAATAACGAAGTCTTTTGCAACGTTCTTGCTGCACGCGACTGAATCTAAGTAGTTGCAGGCCTTTATCGCTCAACAGGCTGGTTAAACGAGCTAATGGAAGTGCTCTGGACTTTTCTTGGACAGTAAGCGCTTTGCAACGATCATTGGATAAGCTTTCGGCCTTGATAATTTTTTGAGGTTCTTGCCATTTCTTTAGGAGTTCAAGCTCTTGAATTAAGGGGACAATCTCATCGAAAAATTCTGCTTTGATAAGTTTGTCAATCTCTGAGCTAATTCTTTCGGGAGCAGCCTTTGCAAGGTGTGCATGGTTTTTGTGTATCCATGTTTTTGTTTGATTTTCGAGGGTTAGGTTTAACTCTGCCATTAGTCGCAATCCGCGAATTAAACGCAAGGGATCTTCGATAAGGTTTTGTTCATTTATTGCCACAATCTTCTTGTGTGCCAAATCCTCTAATCCTCCAGTTGGGTCTATGATCCTTGGCTCATCACAAAGAGATAGAGCAATAGCATTGATCCTGTAGTCACGTCTCCATAGATCCTTTTCTAAACTAGAACTCATTTGGGCGGCAAAATCTAGAGTCCAGTTTTTAATGATTACTCTTGCGATATCTCTTGATGCATCTAAGAGCACAAAGGTTCCTTTTTGTTTTATTGCAAAGTCTCTGGCTAATAAAGATGCATTCTTTGGGACGATAAGATCTAGATCTGGTTTTTCTTGCGATTTCCCTAGGACACTATCTCGAATAGCACCGCCAACTAAGACAGCTTCACTTGGTAGATTTTCAATTGAGATGGGCCATTTATGGGGATTAATTCTTTTGAATAGCTTATGCGCCAGAATATTTCGATCGCCTTCAAGTATCACTTTTGCCTGAAGAGGACTAGACATGTGCATTTGTGTTGACTGCCGCTGGGTTGACCGCTGCTATGCCTATCACGCAGTTGAGAAACAGCATGGAGTGGATCATCTCACTGAGAGTCCCGACCTGAAGCCCATTGACCCATATATCCATGTCAGTGTGATTGAAATTTCTGAGGGTGTTACTGGTGTTGAATGGGATGTTCGTTCTTGTGGAAGTTTCCTAGAAGACTCGGGCAAATGGCAACGTTTAAGACCTGGGCAGGACATTCCTAGATGAAAACAGTTTTAGAAAAGCCCTTGGTTATAAAGAAGAACAGAAACATTGTGTTGGCTTTGCATAGTTCGACTGAGACTTTGGGAGTTGCTTGCATGGATTTAAGAGAAACTCCTTTGAAATTGAAAAAGAGGACCTTTCCCTTAGGAAGAGATCTCTCGAATAGTCTATTGAGTTGTATCAATGAGGTTTGTCCTTATGAAAACTGGAAGCAACTTGCTCGATTAGCTGTCGCCACAGGTCCCGGTGGATTTACTGGTACGCGTTTGACTATTGTTATGGCAAGAACCTTGGCTCAGCAAATTGCTTGCCCTTTAGATGGGATAAGTAGTTTTGCGTTAATGGCTACACGACTTTCAGAAAAATTAGATCCAAAGTTCATGGATAAACCTTTTTGGATAACTCAACAATTAAATAGAAGAGGAATTGTTGCAGGTTGCTATCAATTGATATCTCATGCCAAGGAGAATTCCGTTAGAAAGGCACTGGAACTAGAGGTTCCAAAATTGTTAGCGTGTGATGCCAAGTTGGAACCTTCAGTTGATGTTGAGGAGGATGTAGAGACTGATGTTCAACATCTTTTAGAATTATCTTTAGAAGCCCATTTGACCAGTAAAGATGGAAACTGGGTTGATGTTCTGCCCATTTACCCTACTTCTCCTGTGGATAATTCTTAGTGTTACGTTTCTCTTTGAGGGTATTAGTTTTTAGCGGATTAGTTTATGGTCTTTTTGAAATAAGTTTTTTGAGATCATATCGAACTGCTATTTTCAATTTAGACCCCCCACAGCTGATCTTAGTCCTTGGTGGTGACGTGGATAGAGAGCATGTCGGAGTTCGTCTTGCAAATGAATTGAAATTGCCATTAGTAGTTAGTGGAGGCAGTAATCCAGAGCATGCTGATTGGTTGATTAGGAGTGCAGGCTTGCCTCCAGAATTAGTAAAATTTGATTATCGAGCTAAAGATACTCTTGGAAATTTCACCTCTTTGGTAGATGAATTTCTAATTGAAGGTATTAGTCATGTCTTGCTAATAACAAGTGAAGATCATTTATCAAGAGCGATGTTAGTTGGGTGGATGGTTGCTGGAAGCAGAGGAATTCATCTGACGGGATTATCTGTTCCTTGTAATTCTTTGTGTATAGAGGAGAAGTGGCAGAAGAAAGCTTTTGATCTTGTTCGATCTTTTGTTTGGATCTTAACTGGTAAAGATATGAAGGCATTGCTAACATTAAAATGGCCTCAACTATTTAGTACAGCTTGAGTAATTTATTCATTTATAATCTGCTTATCTAAAAGGGAGTTTATTTGATCTTTTAGTTTTAATGTTGTTGCTTCTAGATCTAATTTTTTTCTTGATTTAGGTGGATTAATTGGATCACCAACCCTTATGTAAATAGGGATTAGTCTTGGTAAAAGCCTGCCTTTAGGTAGTACTTTATGTGAATTAGCTATTGCAACAGGTAGCAATTTAGATTGACTTCTTGCGGCGAGTAAAGCAGCTCCTGCCATAGGTTGATTTATGCGTCCATTTGCTTGTCTTGTCCCATCAAGAAAGATCCCAGTTGCCCAACCTTCTAATAGCATTTTTGTTGCCATACGGATCGCATCACGGTCACTTCCGCCTCTTTTTACAGGGTAAGCACCACAGGCTTTGATGATCTTTCCCAATAATGGAATCTTGAATAGTTCAGCTTTTGCCATAAATGCAATAGGCCGCCCTAAAGCATGCCCAAGAATTGGAGGATCAAGATGTGACCCGTGATTAGCCACGACAACTAAAGAGCCTTTCAGTGGTACTTTTTCTAGGCCTGATACTTTTCCTCGAAATAAACCCCTAAAAATTGGATATACCAACAAATAACTAATAGCCAAGTATATAATACTTGGCTTTATTTTGCGTGATTTTTCAGAAGTTTTGTTTGGATGTAAGATGAGGTTTAGCAATGGTTAATGTCCTAAATCATTTGCATTTGAGATTTGTGTTGATATCATTCCTTTCAATGACCGTTTGGCAAGACCGCTTAAAACATTTCCAGGGCCAATTTCGACAATTGTATTGATATTTTCTTGTTGCATAATTTCCATGCTTTCTCTCCAGCGAACTCCGGTTGTCATTTGCTGCTTTAAACGTTGCTTCAGCAATGCTGAATCAGTATTTGGGGTTGGGTCTGAATTGCTTAGAACTGGCACAGTTGCATTGTTGAAAGCGACTTTATCGAGTTCTTGAGCAAATATATCAGCGGCTTCTTTCATATAAGGAGAATGAAATGCTCCAGAAACAGAGAGCGGAATTGTTCTTTTACAAGTTAGTCTTTCGCTAACTGATGAAACAGCTTCTGGGCTTCCTGATAAGACAATCTGGGACTCACTGTTGTCATTAGCGATAACTACCCCCTCAGTTGTGTTTACTAAGTCTTCTAGTTGTTTGCGGTCAAACCCTAAAACTGCGGTCATGGCGCCCCCTCCGGCTGAAGCCATTAATTCCGATCGTCGATAAAGGAGCTTTAATGCGGTTTCTGCATTGAAAACATGAGATGCATAGA
The DNA here is from genome assembly GCA_003280185.1 of Prochlorococcus sp. AG-363-L02. The sequence goes on along the minus strand of QCFP01000005.1, from coordinate 16,363 downwards.
GCGCGACAAATTCACCTAAGCTATGTCCTGCCATTAAGGATGCTTGTCGCCCTTGACGGTGCAAATCATCTACAAGGATAGATTCAATAACAAATAGGGCTGGTTGGGTGTTTCTGGTGTCATTTAGGTTGAAAAGACTATCCTCAGAGCTTTTAGAACCTTTACAGATTTCTAATAAGTCTCTGCCGATTATTTTTGATGCCAGCTGAAATCTTTCTGTAGCACCTTCAAGACTGAGAATATGATCAGCCATTCCGATTTTTTGTGATCCCTGTCCAGGGAACACCCAAGCAATAGTCATCGAATGATTGGAAAGACCAAATAAGCCTAGGAGGGACCTTGCCAGCGGAGCAACGCGGCACCCCAGCTAAGGCCAGCTCCAAAACCACTTGTTGCAATTAGGTTGTTAGTGTTTATTCGGCCATCTCTTACAGCCTCATCAAGCATTAATGGGATAGTCGCAGCCGAGGTATTGCCATATTCTGAAAGATTAGAAAGTACTTTTTCATGTGGTATTGAGAAACGATCTGCAACCGAATCAAGAATTCTTTGATTTGCCTGATGCAGTAGCAGCCAATCAATTGAACTTGATTCAATATTGGAGGATTTTAAGAGTAAATCTAAGATTGCAGGAACTTCTTTGACCGCAAATTTATAAACTTCCTGACCATTCATTTGAATTGGTAAGTAACTTCCTTTTTGATGACTTTTATCTTTCACTAGAGATAGGTGGTCAGTTGATTGTTTTAAATTGAGGCAATTTCTTTTTCTTCCGTCTGACTTTAGCTTGAAACTCAATAGCCCATTTTTTTCGTAACTTGTTTTTTCTAAAGCAACTGCCCCTGCACCATCTCCAAACAATATGCAACTTCTCCTGTCATCCCAATCAATCCAACTACTGAGTTGATCTGCGCCTATAACAATTGCACGATTCATATCTCCATTTTTAATGAATTGTGCTGCAGTAACCAAGGCAAATAGAAAGCCACTGCAGGCAGCTGTTAAATCAAAGGCAACAGCATTGGTTGCGCCTAGTTTCCCCTGAATTTCCGGTCCAGTTCCAAACAAATCATCCGGAGTTGAAGTGGCAAGAATAATTAAATCAACGCTTTCAGGTTCCCAGCCCGCCATTTGGATTGCCAGTGATCCAGCTTTACAACAAAGGCTTGTAAGAGTTTCATCTTTACCAATGATTTGACGATTAGCGATACCAGTCCTTTCTCTTATCCAAGAGTCATTGGTTTCGACTCTTAGCCCTAATTCTTCATTGCTAAGAGTTTGTGAAGGTACAGCGCTCCCTGAACCAACTAAAGCTATTCCGGGCACGTTTCTAGAGGGTTCAAGCAAGGAGTAAACAGTCCTAGGTTTTGAAAGTCAGTCAACGAGGTTAGACCTTCATAGTCCTAGACACACTCGGTTGAGTTTTTTGTAGTTCAGCTAAATCATCCATTACCCCGTGACTAGCTGCTGAGTGGGCTAGCCGAAGCGCACTTACAACAGATAAAGCTTTGCTACTCCCGTGACCTATGACACATATACCATTTACCCCTAGGAGCAATGCCCCTCCATGCTCAGCATGATCTAATCTTTTTTTGATTCTTTTTAAATTACTGCGCAGGAAGGCGGAACCAACTTTGCCACGCCTACCTCGCGGTAATTCTGCTCGAAGAACATCAAGAAGAACACTCCCAACTGATTCTAAAAATTTGAGCAGCACATTTCCTGTAAAACCATCACAAACAACAACGTCGAAATCTCCTGAAAGAACATCTCTTCCTTCGCAATTTCCTGCAAAGCTAAGGCGTGTTTCTTGAGTTAGGAGTTCATGTGTACGTAGGGAAAGATCATTACCTTTACATTCTTCCTCACCAATATTTAATAATCCAACTCTAGGGATTTTAGTTTGGAGAACATCTCGTGAGTAGATATTCCCAAGTAAAGCGAATTGATGAAGATAGGTGGGTTTGCAATCCATGTTTGCACCCACATCAAGTACTAGTACTGGTTGGCCAGGATCTTTTGTGGGAAATAGAGCTCCTATTGCAGGCCTATCAATTCCCTTAAGCCGTCCTAGACGGAAAATAGCCGATGCCATTAATGCCCCCGAGTTGCCTGCCGAATACATAGCCGTGGCCTCTCCTTTCTTGACTAGATCCATCGCAATGTTGATGCTTGCGTCACGCTTCTTTCTAACAACAGTTGCTTCTTCATTCATGCCTACTGAAGGACCGCTAGCTATTACTTCGATGCGTCCGGATGTCTTTGCTTCTTCAAAAATATCCTTTAAGCCTAAGGTTTGCGTAGCTTTTTCAATTTTGTCGGATTCGCCAACGAATTTGATCTTTATTGGCAGACGTTCGAGTGCCTCTATGCAACCCTCAAGAATAGGGCCAGGGGCATTATCTCCACCCATGCCATCTACGGCGATCCACAGATAATCTTTTTTGCTTAGATGGGTTTGGCCAAGCTCACTTTCAGAACTTTGCAGCCTTCTTAATGGATCGAAGACGAGTGGCTGCAGCATATTTCCAGCCATCGAACCAGCATTTGTGACAACAGAGCTAGCACTTGAAACAACCGTACCTGCAACATTTCCAGCTGCAGAGGCTGAGTTTGTCGCGGTATCTACAATTGTTGTTACTGCTGCATTTCTGCGATACCAAATAACCAGCCGCCTTATTGCACGTGGACGGCTAGACCTCACCCTGGATTCAGGGACAGGATTTATATCAGGGTCCTTCGGAAGCAAGGGAGTCGACAATGCGCTGGAATAAGTAGCCTGTTCCTCTGGCTGTAAGAATAAGCTCTGGGTTGGCTGGGTCATCCTCGAGCTTTGAACGCAGTCTAGAAATGTGGACATCTACAACGCGAGTATCCACATGTCGCTCTGGTGTATAACCCCAGACCTCTTTAAGGATTTCACCTCGACTGAATGGTTCGCCTGATCGGCTGACTAGGAGTTCAAGAAGACTGAACTCCATACCTGTCAGACGAATTCTCTCATCTGCTCGAAAGACTTGACGTTTGTTGGTATCTATTCGGAGATTTGTGACTTGTATTACACCTGAATTTGGGATGCCTGCAATGCCTTCCTTATCAACCCGCCGAAGTACACATCTAATTCTAGCTTCAAGTTCTTTAGGGCTGAATGGTTTCACTACGTAGTCATCTGCGCCTAGCTCAAGGCCCGTGATTTTGTCGGCAACATCACCAAGGGCTGTCAACATGACAATAGGCACATCTGATTCTTTTCTTAACTCTTGAATGACGCCGTAGCCGTCTAATTTCGGCATCATGACATCAAGAACTACGAGGTCTGGTTCGTTATTTCGGAAAAGTTCTAAAGCTTCTTTACCGTCGCTGGCAGTTACGACTTGGTATCCGATCATCGACAGACGAGTTTCCAGTATTCGTCTAATGCTGGCCTCATCATCGACCACGAGTATCGTTTCTTTTGATGGACTTGATACCGTCAAAACTCTCTTTTGTGTTAGTGAGGTTGGAACCTAGATAAATCCCCTGCGCTCTTTCGTGGGGGATGAATCTTCCCAACTTTAACTTTTTACATAAACCTAAGTGGTCAGAACGACATCTTTTTTTGTTTGTCAGAGCTGTGGAGCTCAAACTAAGAAGTTCTTTGGACGTTGCTCAAGCTGTGGGGACTGGAACTCCTTAATTGAGCAATCAGCTCAATCAATTGATGGAAGACTTCGTCGAAACAGTGTTGATTTTGATCAGGAGCCAAGGAGTATTAAATCAATGCCAATGGCATCTTTGAAGGAAAATCCTTTATTAAGGTTAGGAAGTGGATATCAAGAGTTTGACAGGGTTCTTGGAAGCGGCTTAGTCCCTGGATCACTTGTTTTGCTTGGAGGAGACCCTGGGATTGGAAAGAGCACTTTGTTGTTGCAAAGTGCGACTGCCATGGCAATTAGTCGTTCTGTCTTATATGTCAGTGCGGAAGAATCTGCTCAACAGGTGAAACTCCGCTGGAATCGTCTTAAAGGAGCGGAGACAAATTTACATCTTTTGGCAGAAACTGATTTAGAGAATGTTTTGAAGGAATTGGAATCTTTGAGACCTGAGGTGGCAATTTTGGACAGTATTCAGGCATTACATGATCCTGAATTATCTAGTGCTCCAGGGTCAGTTGCGCAGGTAAGGGAATGCGCAGCTGCTTTGCAGCGTCTTGCCAAAAAGCTTTCTATAGCCATGATCTTGGTAGGACATGTCACCAAGGAAGGATTACTTGCAGGACCAAAAGTTCTAGAACACTTAGTCGATGCAGTTTTAACTTTTGAAGGAGATAGATTTGCAAGTCATAGACTTTTGCGTGCTGTTAAAAACCGTTTTGGAGCAACAAATGAATTAGGCGTTTTTGAAATGCAGGGCAGGGGCCTATCTGAGGTTATTAACCCCAGTAAGTTGTTTTTGAGTGGGACTTCAGCAGCTGGTATTGCGACGATCGTTGCATGTGAAGGGACTAGAGCACTCCTGGTTGATGTACAGGCTTTAGTTAGTTCAACAAGTTATCCCAGCCCACGAAGAACTGCTACTGGGGTTGGGACTAACCGTCTACATCAGATTTTGGCTGTACTTGAAAAACATATGGGGTTTCCTCTCTCTCGTTATGATTGTTATCTTGCTGTGGCAGGTGGTTTAGAAGTAGAGGAGCCTGCATCAGATCTTGGCATTGCTGCAGCAATTGTTTCTAGCTTTAAGGATGTATCTTTGCCTCAGGGGACTGTTTTGATTGGGGAATTGGGCCTTGGAGGACAATTGAGACCGGTGGGACAAATTTCTCAGCGCCTTCAGGAAGCAGAAAGATTAGGTTTCAATCGTGCTGTTGTCCCTCGAGGTAGTGGGTTGGAAGCTATAGGGTTCTTAAAATCAATTGAGTTAATACAGGTAATTAATATTAACGAGGCAATCACATTATCATTAGAAGTTGATAAGTAATAAGAGGAAAATCTAAGGGCTTAGAAATATACATCTATGTTGCTTCTACCACTTGTTTTAAGCCAATTTTCAATATCTAAATATCCTCCTGGATAAAGTCTGACGGCTTTTGCCCAGACTTCAGCTGCTTGGTCAAACCAGCTGTCAGCTTCATCTTTTTTTCCAGCCTGCTCTGCAAGCCTTCCTCGCTTTTCATATATTAAACCCATGTTTTTTAGACAAGAGGGCTGTTTAGGGTTCTCGAGAAGGGCCTTTTGGTAAGTCTCAAGTGCTAACTCTTCATCACCATTGCTCATGTAAATGATGGCCATGTTTTTAAGTGTCTCTCCTCTATCAACCGCATTCTCTTCAAGTTTCAGGCTTTCTTCATAGCATTCAAGTGCTTCAGAATAGTCTCCGCAGTCTTGAGCGGAAAGCCCTTCTCGATAGTAGATATAAGCTTTCTTTTCGTTTTCTGCGATTGGCATCATCTTGACTATTAACTCAGCCATCACCGTGAAGGCTTTGTCGATGAAATTGTCTTTTTTTTGACTAAGGGGCACGGTTCGCCTTCAGAAAGCTTTGATGGTAACCATCCTGACTGAAATTGTTCCTTTTTGCTTATTTAAATTGCTTTATACGTTTTGGAATGAATTAATTGTTCTTTAACGGAGCTGTATTTATTAACGTGTATTTAGCCCTCACCGACTCGTGAGCTCACTTCAAAAGCATTCTTTGAAAGAAACCATATTGCTCGATGTTGAGGGCATGAAATGTGGAGGTTGTGTGCGATCTGTTGAGACCACTTTGCTTGAACAGACTGGTGTTTCAAGTGCGAGCGTGAACTTGGTCTCAAGAACTGCTTATTTGGATTTGGAGGATCCATCTACAAATCTTCCTCAAATACTTGAAGCACTAGCTCATAGAGGCTTCCCTGCTCAGTTAAGGGATAAGAACCCTCTAGAAAACTTGCAAGACTCTGAGGCTGATTCTGCTGTTGAGCTTTGGCGACAGTGGAAAAGCTTGGTTTTTGCTTTGCTTTTGTTGTTGCTTTCCGTCTTAGGCCATCTAGCTGAAGGTGGTTTCTTAACTCTTCCTGTCTTAGGCGCTTTGCCTTTTCATGCTGCATTGGCAACTTTTGCACTTTTTGGACCCGGACGCTCAATCCTTACAAGTGGAGCTTTAGCTGCCTTAGCTGCTTCACCAACAATGGACACTTTGGTCGGTCTGGGTGTTGTAAGTGCTTATCTTGCAAGTCTTGTGGCATTGATATGGCCTCAGGTTGGTTGGCCATGCTTTTTTAATGAACCGGTAATGCTTCTTGGATTTGTCTTATTGGGCCGCTTTTTGGAGGAGCGTGCTCGATTTCGAACAGGTCGAGCATTGAAGCAATTGGCTCAATTACAGCCTGATAGCGCGAGACTCCTTTTGGGTAATGGTCTTATTAGAGAAGTGCGAGTTGGTTCTCTTCGGATTGGGGATAGGGTTCAATTATTGGCAGGAGATCGAATTCCTGTTGATGGTGTTGTAGAGGAGGGTTCTTCGGCGGTAGATATCTCAAGCCTGACAGGGGAACCGTTGCCATTAGAGGCATCCCCAGGCACGGAACTTTCCTCCGGGAGCCTTAATCTTCAATCGACCCTTGTTTTGGCGGTTAGACGTGTAGGAGCCCAGACCGCATTAGCTCGCATAATCTCGTTAGTGGAGAGGGCACAATCTAGAAAGGCTCCAATCCAAGGTTTGGCGGATCGAATAGCAGGCAGATTCTGCTATGGCGTTGGAGTACTTGCATTGGGAACATTTTTCTTTTGGTGGTTAATTGGTTCGCGATTGTGGCCACATGTCTTACATGCTTCAGGACAAGGTTTGTTGCATGGTCACAGCTTGCATGGATCACTAGGTAGCGGTGCTGAGACCCCTTTGGGCTTGGCCTTACAGCTTGCTATTGCGGTGCTTGTAGTTGCTTGCCCTTGTGCTTTGGGGTTGGCTACTCCAACCGTTATAACTGTTTCTTCTGGTCAAGCTGCTCGTAGGGGCTGGCTATTTCGTGGAGGTGATGTCATCGAAATGGCGGCTTCAATCAAACAAATAGTTTTTGATAAGACAGGCACCCTTACCCTTGGTCGACCCCTCGTTTCGGCAGTAATGCTTGCAAAAGAGCCTGCAAGAATGTTTCAGCTTGCTTCTTGCTTGGAGGAGAATAGTCGCCATCCTTTGGCTCACGCAGTCATTCAGGAGGCACAGCGGTACAAAATGCCAATGTTGAAGCCCTTGAACACATCCACAATTGCAGGTTCTGGTATTGCGGGAGAAATTGAAGGAATTCAAGGAACAGTGCGAGTAGGAAAGCCAGCATGGATTCGATCTGAAGGAATTTTTTGGAATGAAGAGATTCAAAAAGCTCTTAAGGAGGCATCTCGCAAGGGGCAATCTGTAGTTGGTGTTTCTTGTGGAGAAGAGTTGCTAGGACTTATCGGGATTGAGGATTCCCCCAGAGCAGATTCGCATCTTGCATTAGCCAGGTTGCGCGAAGAAGGTCTAAAAATGGCGATTTTGAGTGGAGATCGCAGAGAATCTGTAGAACGTTTAGGACAAAAACTTGGCTTTAAGAATGACCAACTTTTTTGGAATTTATTACCAGCAAAAAAACTCTCACAGTTAGAGCAACTTAAAAGTTCTGGTCCATTAGCAATGGTTGGTGATGGTATTAATGATGCGCCTGCCTTAGCTGCCGCAGATCTTGGCATAGCTGTTGGAACGGGTACCCAAATTGCGCAGGAAACTGCTGATTTGGTTTTACTAGGAGACAGACTGGAAGGTTTACCTGAAGCTCTTTTGTTAGCTAGGAGAACAATGAGTAAAGTTCGCCAGAATCTATTTTGGGCTTTTGGTTATAACTTAATTGCTCTTCCCATAGCCGCAGGAATACTTTTACCAAGCTATGGTTTGTTGCTTTCGCCACCTATAGCGGCATTATTGATGGCACTAAGTTCAATCACGGTTGTTCTAAATGCTTTGACATTGCGAACCACATGAAAGGTCGGCTTTTTGCTTTAGAGGGTATTGATGGCTGTGGAAAATCTACACAGTTGAAGCATCTTTCACAGTGGCTTCCACAAAGTGGTTTGATGCCAAAAGATGCAAAATTACATATCACAAAGGAACCGGGAGGTACACCTCTAGGAAAAGCTTTGAGAAAATTTTTACTGGACACAAAAGATGAAGTTTCTCCAGAACCATTAACTGAATTACTGCTATATGCAGCCGATAGAGCTCAGCATGTTTCTACATTTATTGCACCATTAATTCAGAAGGGAGACTGGGTTATTACTGATAGGTTTAGTGGATCTACGCTTGCATATCAAGGGTATGGTAGGCAACTTGATCGAGATTTAATTCTGAATCTTGAGCATATTGCTACTTTTGGGATTGTTCCAGATATGACGTTCTGGTTGCACTTGCCAGTTAAAGAAAGTGTTTCACGAAGGATGTGGACTATCGATGATCGAATAGAAGGTGAGGGGTTGGAGTTTTTGCAAAGGGTATCAGAGGGTTTCTCTAATATTGCTCATGCTCGAAATTGGACAAAAATATGTGCTGATCAAAGTTCTACTGATGTAAGTAGATCGATAGAGAATGCCCTCAAGAATTTTGGATTTGCAGGAGACTCTTGAGATGGAATTTTTATAGGAAATGGGATCTCTTTTTGATGATGTTATTGGTCAGCCTTTCGCGGTTTCTTTGCTGGAAGCGGCGATTGCAAACGGAGCCTTTGCCCCAGCGTATATTTTCTCTGGCCCTGAAGGGGTTGGCCGCCGGTTAGCAGCATTTAGATTTTTAGAGGGGGTTATTAGTTCTAGAGACCCGCAATTAAGAACAAGACGTAGGTTGGAGCAAGGAAATCATCCTGATTTGCTATGGGTAGAGCCTGCTTATTCTCATCAGGGGCGTCTCGTGCCTCAATCTCTTGCAGATCTAGAAGGAGTTAGCAGAAAGACCCCACCTCAAATCCGTTTAGAGCAAATACGAGCTATTAAAAGTTTTTTAGGGCGAAGACCGGTTGAGGCTTCAAAGGGAATGGTTGTAATTGAGGCAGCTGAAGCAATGCCAGAGGCTGCAGCTAATGCTCTTTTAAAAACACTAGAAGAACCGTCTAATGGTTTGCTAATACTGCTTTGTTCAGCCCCTCAAAGGTTATTGCAAACGATTCGTTCAAGATGTCAAGAAATTATTTTTGGTCGTTTGAGCCGTCAAGCTATTAGGGAAGTTCTAACGAAAATGGATAATCAATTTGAAGAGAAATTATTTGCTCAATTAGATGAACCTGAGTTGTGTGCACTTGCTGCAGGTTCCCCAGGAATGCTTCTGAAGAATTCCATGATCTGGGAGGCATTACCAAAGGATCTCATTGGACGATTAAAAATAAGGCCTTCTAATTCACTTGAAATTCTTTCTCTTGCGAAAGATTTGACAGATGTTTTAGATGTTCAGGATCAGCTTTGGGTTATAAATTGGTGGGAATATCATCTTTGGCAGAATGAGTTGCATTCAAGCCCTTTAATAAGATTAGAAAAGCTTAGAAAGCACTTATTGTCTTTTGTTCAGCCAAGACTTGCATGGGAAGTTGCATTATTGGAAATATTTTCTTTTCCTTAGGCACTTTCTCTTTCGTTTTTTTTCTTTTCCCTATCTTCTCGAGCTTTAGCGAGAACATCTTGCATTATCGCTATCTCGCCACCAGTGGGTAGCTCAAGGCAATATCCCGCTCCATAAACAGTTTTAATAAACCTTGGCTTACGTGGATCAGGTTCTAATTTGGTTCTGAGGTGCCGGACGTGAACTCGAATAGTTTCAATATCGTCATCAGGCTCATACCCCCATACTTCCTTCAGGATGAGAGATGGAGCAACAGTTTGTCCATGTCTTTGTAATAGGCAGTGGAGTAGTTCAAATTCGAGATGGGTGAGCCTGACTGCTCTGTCAAACCAAATTGCTTCAAATCTTTCTGGAACAAGTGTTAACGGTCCAAAACTAAGAATTTCTTGGTGGCTACTTGAGCCAATAGGGGCCCTATGTGTTCTCCTTAAGAGTGCTTTAACTCGTACTGCAAGTTCTTCTAGATCAAATGGTTTGGTGAGGTAATCATCAGCTCCAGAATTGAAACCACTTACTTTGTCTTTAGTTCCTCCTAAAGCTGTGATCATCAGTATTGGAATTCCTGCGGTCCTTTCATCTCTTCTTAATCTCTGACAGATGGTCAGCCCATCAACGTTGGGTAGCATTAGATCTAAAAGTATTAGATCTGGGCTGTACTGAAGAGCAAGCGCTTGACCTTTTATTCCGTCCCCTGCTTTTTGCACATCAAAACCACTGTGCTCTAAATGACCACTCACAAGGTCACGCATGTCCTGGTCATCTTCGATTAGCAGGATGCAGGGCTTCATTAGATCGCCTTTTTGGTGAAATCCATAGTCAGCAAAAAGCTGTTAGATGGAGAATTCACTGATTCTCTCAAGATTTGTATTACTTTGCAGGGGTGGGTTGGATCAAGGTCTCTTTCCTCTTTTAACCGAGATAAGCTGCAAATAAAGGCATTTAGGGCGTTTCAAGGCAATTTTCGAAGTCATCTCTCTTTAGGAATTCTTCCGAATCTCTCCATGCTCTGTTGCGGATTGCATGACTTTTATATATGCCCAAAGCTCGCAGCCGTGGCTTCACCAACAAAATAGGAATTTTTACTTGCTGACCATGTACTCAATCCTTTACTAGAACAGAAAATGTCAGGGCAATGCTCAGAGAAAATAGTCCTGGCTTTTAGAGAAAGGCATCCACTTGTCCGTATTGCAAAGGATGCCTTTCTTAATGTCTTTCGGTTTTCACTGCCTTCCCATCTTGCGTTCAATCAATTGAATTAATATTGTGCTTGAGCATTATCTTTGAAAAACAATGAGCAAAGAAGACAAAAAAAACAAAAAAAACAAGAAGAACTGTGGTACTAAAAAAGGGTTAATGCTTGCTTTTGGATTCACTACTCTTGGTGCAAGAGTCATCTCTGCCGTTTCACTTGCTGCAATTGCATTGAGTTTTTGCTCTATTAAGAAGGAATCAACGGTTTTTAATGAGTGTGTTCAGGAAATTAGAAAAAGTGGTCAGACTCCTTCTGCTGCGGTTCGCTTCTGTAATGGTGGTTAATAGCTTTGCTTGCTTCGAGGTCGACCTATTACTGGATAATGAAGAGAATTGGAGTCATATAAAGACCCTTTAAATAACGGGTAATCCTTAAGTAGCAAAAGGGGCTCAATTTATTTCTTGGTAGAAGCGATAATCTTGGTATATCAGGCATGAAAAGAGCAATCTTTAGAAACTATGCTAATTCATAGTGACTCTCTTGTTTTGTATTCGTTATTAATTTAGGTAAAACGATCAAAGATATAAGCGAAATTGTTTGGCTAACATAGACAAATCGAGGGTAATATGCATATCCGAACACCAGAGTTGGGCCAATAGTCGCTAACAAAAATAGGAAAGCAATTCTTCTTGTTTGTTTTCTTTTGGAAAGGAACTCTTTTAGGACTAGGAATGTTCCAATAGGAACAAAGATCCAGGCTATTGCTAGAGCAAGAATATTTGTTTCTGGTTCATAACCTATATACTCTAAAGAACGTAAAGCTGCAGCGAAGAAATATTTTAATGGAGTAATAATATTTAAGCTATTAAACCTATCAGCAGATGTACCTGTATTCTCAACAAGTAGTTTAAATTTTCCTGCAAAGTATAGATTATGGTATAGCGGCAATGCCGCTATAGTGGAGTAGATTAATATTATCCATCGCTTACGAAACTGTAAAAATAAGAGCATGGCTAGAACCCCTGAGGTAATAAAAAGGTTTTGCCTTATAAATGGTAGAAGTGCCGCTAGTATAGTTGATATTAATGGCTTATTAAGTGTTAAGAAGGTTATATATCCTAGAAATAATACTATTGAAAACCATTCGGTTAATCCCATTAAGATGTTTTTAGCAGCATAGGGAGATGAAAGGATAAAAAAGAGAGCAATCTTAGAAATTTCCATGCTATTTAGCCTTGGCTTTATTGATAGAAGTAATCCTAATGAACAAAGTAAGAGCACACCAAGGTTAAACATTTGAAGAGCACGTGTTTCACCATTGAATATGCACATTAACAGAGCTAGCCAATATCTATATCCTGGCTGGTCTATGTAATTGAGCTTACCTTCATACATAAGTCCATCAGACCCCCATAACGTTCTTTCGCTAATTATGTTATGAGCATATAAAGCATATCTGTATGCATCGTCCATTCCGTGAGCGATCGTTATTGATAAATAAGGAATCAATGGAATGCATAAAATGACAAATATAATAATACTTTTTAGAGCTCTATTCTTGTTAAGCTGGCCTAGGAAGGTACAGATTCCTATATACAGGATCGCCAAACAATAAGGAGTGATCATGGAAACGGTATGTACACCATAATCTTGATTTGATGCTTGTAGAAATGCACTTGAACTGGCACCAAGAAGTAAACCACCTGCTATGATTAAAAAGAAAATGTTGTTCAAAAAATTGTCTTTTTGTTTTAAAGTTGATAGCTTTGCTTTAACTTGCTCTAAGAAATAACTCGATGAATTAAGCCAATTTTTAGATAACTCGTGAAGCTTATTTCTATTTAACATAAAAAACCCATATCTATCAACTAATCTAGCACTCTGTTTTCAGTTAATGACTCCATTGGAACAAATAGCATGCTAAGAAACCTATTTATCTCAAATTCTTATCTTTCAAGCCAGAAATCAACCAAACTTCTCGCAATTCATGCGGAATCTTTTTTATATTTTTTGTTTTAATCATTATTCCAAAACTGCTTTCATAGCAATTGTCGTTGCTTTTGGAGTTTCACTCTTTGCCGTCTGAAAGGTTTCTTAAAACTTACTGACAATCATTATGCTTTAAAGCCCTGACCACCTTGGTAGAGAGTGACGTTAACTTTCATTGCTCTGCTCTCAAAGCCAAGCAGGGGAACTTCCAAATTGCTTGGAACCATCTAAACCTCTTTATCTGCGCTTCACAGAAAAGGCACTCACCCACTGAATAAAGAATGGTTGTCTCTATCTGTATTCTCCATTCAGGGTCTCCATGCCCACAGGAACACGCTTAGAGATGCCTTGTTGGTTTCTTGGAGCCAATCTTCAAAGTTCATGTAGCCCCATCCTTATTTCGCTCGAGGGATCGTTCGTTTAAGGGTGTGCTTGACCTCAGTCAAGGCAAAAAAAAGACCCCTGGATTGCCGTGGGGGTCTTTTGAGGGATAAAAAACTCCCCGGGCGGGATTCGAACCTGCGACCAATCGATTAACAGTCGACCGCTCTACCGCTGAGCTACCGAGGAATGGCTATCCCGAAGAACTTACAGCTCATGCTGGTAAAACGGCAAGGGGATCTAAAGATTTTCTGAGTTGATTACCTGATTGCCATTTCCCGATCTTCCCATTTTCCATTCTGGTTGCTCCATCTGCATGCTCTAGTTCCTCGAGGCGATGGGTGATCCAGATTGCTGTAAGAGGTTTTTTTTTGCGATGGCATAGCTTTTTAACTGTTTTTAAAATTGCCACCTGACTTTCAGGGTCGAGCAATGCAGTTGGTTCGTCTAAAAGAAGCAGCTCGGAATCGCTTGCCAATGCACCTGCAAGAGCTAAACGTTGTTTTTGCCCACCACTCAGCGTGTGTATTGGTCTGTAGGAAAGGCCACTTAAGTCGACTTCTTTCAAAAGTGATTTCACTAGATCATGGCGCTTTTGGTGATTTAGGTGGGCTGGCAGATTTAGAGATACATCACTTCCGCAACTTGGGAGCAGAATTTGATGATCAGGATTTTGAAACATCAATGCTGGTTTGACGTTGCATTTGAATTGGCCTTCTTGAGCCTTTAATAGTCCACTGATGATTCTGAAGAGTGTGCTCTTGCCACTGCCATTTCTCCCAACAAGCATCCATAGTCCTGGACCTGGTATTGAGAAGCTGCAATTGGTTAATGCTTTCTCACCAGAAGGCCAAGTAAAGGATATGTTTTCAATTTCTAAAATTGGTTGTGCGATGCGTTTGGTTTGTAGCACGTTTGCTTCTTTTTGGTAATTTGTTTAAGCATCCACTGTGAACCCAGGTCGTTTAGTCCCTATTGAGGAAGCAGTTTTTTCATAGGTTTGAACTGCAAGAATTTCGCTGACGAGAACCGCTATCTTTTTGCTCTCAAGTTTCTCACAAGTCAGGTCTAGGAGTTCTGGACGACCTTTCTCCAGAGCATTTCTTACCTGATGGTAAAGAGCCTCAGCCTGGGTATATTCTTTGCGCTCCACAGATAAGGGGAAAGGGCTATATTTGAGAGCTAATTCGATGACATACACGGCAAAGCTTACAAGTCTCTTATTAATATTGCAGTGCAACCTTCGTTTGTGCAATTAGGAGCTCTTATATTTAATTTTGAACATATTTGAGAGGCTGAATCTTCATGCAATTAGGGTTTTGGTGGAGTGATTGAGGAGATCTTTTCCAGGAGTTTTTTGTAATTACTACTTACCTTTGGATTATTTTTGCCATTTAATTGAAATAAAACAATTCCATCTTCGGTAAAAACCGGAGAATATTTTCCTTCCATATTTTGTAGAACTTGGATAATTTCCTGAAGATCCTTCCATTCATTCTTGAAAGAAGAAGCATATTTCTGGTGATGATCTATGTCGGCAACAACCCAATCCACATAGGCTGCCTCTCCTTGCCTATTTTTGTAGCGAATGTGATAAGGGAAACGGATGAGTGCTTCTCTTGAAGCAAGATGAGGTACTAATGTTGAGCTAGCTGATACAGATGCGTTAGGAGGAATCTGTTGAATTGACTTTAGTGCTATTCGAGAATGCTTCCATTGTTTAAAAGGAGAATGATAGACCCAGGGATTAATACTTTCCGGCATAAGCCAAGAAATAGTACGATTAGGGTTGCTAGTTAATGTAAAAATCAATGATAATAAAATACACCCTGTCCAGATACTCTTAAGCCTACTATTAAGTGTAATATTTGCATTGTTTTTCCACCAGTATATGCTTCCAGAAAATATTCCAGGAACGACTAGATATGTGTATCTCCAATTGATGGCAAGTGGATTACCTTGTGCCATTAAAAGCCCTAAAAGAGGGAGTCCCATAATAACCCAGCTATCGAGTGAGATGAGAGGAATAAACATTAGAGGCAAAAATTGACCTAGAAGATATCTCAATGTTTGCCCTGGTGGTGTAACTATTTCCTTGATAATTACCAGAGGTTGCTCGAGGGCTAATTTAATAACCTCGAGACTATTGGCCTCGTTTTTACCTTGTAAGTATTGACCGAAATTTTCTACCATAAATCTTTTAGAGGTGTCGTCGCTAAAGATAGGCATAAGTAAATTAGTAACTATCAACACCCAAGCCCCACCATAAAAGAGAAGTAAACTTCCAAGAAGTAAATTTTTTCTTTCACGTAAAATCACCCATAAACCTATTCCCATAAGGACTACACCTGTATCTTCACGTATTAGCGGAATGGCAAGAGCAGGAATTAATATTAGCCATTTGTTGCGAGTTTCTATTCCTATAATTAAGGCAAATACTGTAAGAGGAAGCTGTGCAAGGTCTGTGAAATTACCAAGACAAGGACCTATAACAGCATTTGCTCCAAGATAGGAAAATGTTATCATTGAAGCCACTTTTTTTTTCAGATGTAGCTTTGCTAACTGATAGAGAAATAATCCGGAAAGTGTAATAAGCGAGACCTGTAATATCGGTAGGGCCCATTTCCCCATTAAACTTATAAGAGGAAGCCAGATGATTAGGATTGGTGTGAAATGTTGCCCTAATCTGTGGTAACCAACTGTAGGTATATCACCAGTATGTACGACGTTGGATGATAGTTGAGAGGATAAAGTGCTTTCGAAAGGATGCCCTTGGAGCCCGTTCCATAGAATTTGATATAGGATGCCTTGGTCCATTGAAGATGTAAGACTTTGCATCCGCCAAACTTGTAGAAGAAGGCAAGTGAAAAAGAAAATGCTTGCAGCTAACCAGACATGTCTGTCAGAAGTAAAATTTTTTTCTATAGCAGGCTTCATTAAGTTTTTATAGATCTGATTACAATAGAGAAGATTGCTCAAGATTTACGATCTTTTATTATAAAGTTAACTATTTATTTTAATTAGCTTAAGCCTGAGGTTTTTTGCAAAGCACTAACTCTTCTTTAATATGACTACAATTCCATTCCTTTTCTTTCACAGCCTCTATTAGATCAGATTGAATATTGTTAGTTGACCCCCATCCAGGATCAATAGGATTAAGCAACAAAATATCAGTATCATTAATAAGTTCTAAATCATTGCCTTCTC
>QCFP01000004.1 GCA_003280185.1 Prochlorococcus sp. AG-363-L02 | reverse complement strand
CAGCAAGTTTAGTAGGCGCGAAATTCAAAGTTGCAATCTGGGAAATAAGCCTTCTATTAGCTTCCTCAGGAAAAGGTTCCAGCAGATTTTCAGTACGGAGGCCTGCTTCAATATGCCCAACAGGGATCTTTTCATAAAAAGCGGCAAGAGCAGAAGCCAACGCAGTAGTAGTGTCGCCTTGAACCAAAACTAATTTTGAGGGATGAGATTGGAACTCAGTTCTTAACCCTTGCAAAACGGAACATGTGACATGAGTAAGAGATTGAGTAGGAAGCATCAGGCCAAGATCTTGATCCGCTTCTATCTCAAACAAATCCATTACTGGATAAACCATCTCCTTGTGTTGACCAGTTAAAACGACACGGGTATTAATGGAACTACAGCTTCTGAAAGCCTTAATTACAGGGGCAAGTTTGATAGCTTCCGGACGTGTGCCCAGAACTATTGAGACAATAGGCAAGTTAGGCATACATTTTTCCTTCTTTAAAGATCCTAGACGGGAAAACTTACTAAAAAACATCAAGGTATTTCGCTCTTCATAAAACCTCGATTCGCAAGCTAAAATTTACCAAATAAAAAAACTGAAAGGTGAAGGTTTAATTTAAGTAAATGGTTTCATAATAGGCAAGTACAACTCCAGCATACTGAATAAATAATAGTCACAGCAAATACGTCAATAAAACACCATTTTTAGCTTCATAGTGCAAGGGTAAGAAGTCACTAAGCGTAAGAGTTAGCTATAGGGAAAGGATAAATAAGCACAATTCAGCGAAGCCACTATGGGTCAAGTGCTCCATTGAGTAATTGGAGTGTTTCTTGAGCCATACGTATTGAAGAGTAGTGCGAAAGATCACTTTCTGGATATTGGTTTGGTGTAAAAGAAGTAATTCTTCGAGCCCATGATGAAGGGTTATAGTCATTCATTCGTATATCAACAAATTTACTAGGAACTTCTAAACTTGAATGGGCAATTGTATACAAACCCAAGACTTTTGCTTCTAGCAAAGCTAAAGAAAATGACTCTTTAGTAGAGGTATGTACCATTATGTCCTGGCGTGAAATTGTTTCCAACATTTTTGTTCTATTTAGTTTTCCAGTAAAGGTCACGGGTAAATGATGGGCCCTAGAAAAAGTTACCAAATAATCTCTTAAAGGTCCATCACCTACTATAACTAGTCGAAATAAAGGATCTTTTAATACTAGTAATTTCAGTATTTCAAGAAGAAAGGGTAAATTTTTTCTTGGTTCAAGAGATCCACAAAAACAAAGAGAGTGAAAGTCATTGGGTATACTTTTCAATGTTTTATAAGATTGTACTTCGTTCAAATCAATTCCTAGTTCAACTACATTTAAGGCTTTGATTAATCTTGGACTAAAGTGTGAATTCCTTAAATAGTTACTATATTGAATTGAAACAGTTACTAATGGATGCCGTAAGGTATTAATTTTTTCATATTCAGCATTTAATAATTTATTGACTGAATCCCGATTCAAATCGTGGCTCTGCAAATTGTCAGTCCAGAGAGCATGTAAAACAGTTATTGCATTCAACTGATTTTTTGGTGCTATGTATATATCCTCATAAATATCAATAAAAGAGGGTTTTCGTAAAAAGATATTATAAAGTAATCTTATAGTATTTCCCTTTACTATAAATCCGTAACCAGGAATTATAAAATTAAAAAGTCGCAGCATGCAGTGTGGTAAGTACTTGATTAAGATTGGCAAATCATCGAGTTTATACAAAGCAACATGATAATCAAGTTCTTTCAATGCATTGGCTAACAATTGAGCATGGGTATATGCACCTCCACCCATGTGTAGAAATCCACCATAGAATATATTTATTAACTTATTATTTGTAGCGACCATATTGTTACTTAAAAAATATAGAAAAATTGGATTTAATCAGGTAATCAGATGATTTCATTAGAGATTCCGGAATCAGGATTTATAAACTCATATTTTATTAATTTACCATATACGTCAAGAACATTCCGCTTGGTAAAAGCTGTTATGCCTTCTCTTAAGAGCTTCTGAGGCAAGGGAGAACTTAAAGCAAGTAAAAGTTTATCTGTCATAGCGGACACATTACCTACAGGGCAAAGGTAGCCATACTTCTCATTTTTCAAAACCTCTGATGGGCCTGTTGGGCAATTTGTTGAAACTGGAGTACACCCACAGAGCATTGCCTCAATAAGAACGTTTGGCATGCCCTCTACTCTTGAAGAAAGAACAAAAATATCAGCCTTAGAAAAGTAGGAATATGGGTTATATGTATAACCAGGGAAATCGACATATTCGCTGATACCTAGTTCTTTGGCAAGATCCAAAAGACGGGCTTTTTGTGAGCCATCTCCTAATATAATTAGTCTAGAAGGCGTAACTTTCAGGACAGCTGCAAAAGCTTGAACTAAAGTATCAAAACCTTTCCAAGGTTCAAGCATGCCTGCTGCTATAAATACAGGTTTACTTTTTTTAGATAGCCATGGATGGTCAACAGGTTCTGATGCTGACTTAAGAGAATCTTGAGTGGCGATAATATTATAAACACAGACGTGGCTGGAAGAAGGAAATATCTGTTTATATTGACTTACCATATCTTGAGAGACACAAGTAAAAAGGTCTGCTCTAAACGAAACCAGCTGTACAAGAATTTTCAATACCCAGCGTTTAGTGAAAAAATCATCTGAAAAAGTATCGTATGGCGTTACACGACTTGAGCAAACAATCTTGGCTTTCGTAGTAGATAAGATTGCCGCTGCTAAAACAACTGTATTAAGATGATCTTCTGCTGTAAATACAACGTCGATCGGGGAACTTAAAAAATATTTTAATATTGGGAAAAACATCGCTATAACACGTGACTTATTTAAAATAATACGCCTAATAAATGGGATTTTTTCTAACGTAAAAGATTGATTGTTATTCCCTATCATTAAAGTTACATTATGACCTTCCTCGGCCAAAGCCTTTGCCAATCTTGATTGAGCGAGGGGTACTCCTGAAAGGCCATAGGTCGGTGTCACAACTAGAATTCTTAGAGTTTTATAAGCTTTCATGCGATAGTGTGGTTGTATTAAAAATTAGCATGTTAGAAATTCAATAGCCTATACAAAGTAAAATAATGACATGAGCCTATACATTGATAAATTAAACGGGTAATTTTGCAAACAAAGCAATTGACTTTACAAGCTGTGTGTAGTGGTCTTCGCTTGAAAAGAGTAAATACTAAGTTAGTTTGAAACCTTATAAAAATCATTTGGGTAACAGATGAAGGCGAATAAAATTAAAAGAAACACTGGTTTTACAATGTAAAAAATCAATATTGTTAAAAAGACTTTGTTTGTAATGAGAGTTTACGTAAGATCACAGAGTATCCTTCAAAACGGAAGTTAAAGGTTGATTGTTAGTAATAAAAGATGATAGCTTGACTTGATGCGATAATCTGTATAATGAATTAAACTAACAAAGAAGGTTCAGGTGATGGTTTTCTTTATAACTAGTCTCCCTATAGATTCTTCCTTAATCAAAACTTCGGTTAATCTTACATTTCTTGAAGGCCTTTATATCTTAATCTTCTCATTGGCTGGAGGACTATACCTACGTCTGTTATATAAAAGATTTGCAATCACATTCTCATCAAAAGTAAATTTTGGCAATACACTTTTAGTAGTAACTATTGGCGTTGCATCAATGGTTGCAGTTGTTAAGTCTTCTCTGGCTTTGTCTCTTGGGCTAGTGGGTGCCTTATCAGTGATTCGCTTTAGAACAGCCATCAAGGAACCGTATAATTTAGGTTTTTTACTTTTATCAATCTGCCTAGGTATCTCAATAGGAGCATCGCAATACCTCTTCGGGGTAATGGTTGCAATAGTGGGAACAATTGCAATTGGATATTCCTATTTATCAAGTCAAAGGCAACGAAGAAATAAGCAGTCTAATATTGATGATATTGATACTATTGCCATAACACTACCCGCAGAAGGAACATTAGATGAACTAGATTTATTGCTTTCTCAGAGCAGTAGCTATTACTCTATTATTTCACTTGACCAAGAAAATGGCAAACCAATTGATCTGGTTATTAATATAAAATTTGAGGGTATAGAATCATTATCTAGTCTAAAAGATAATTTCTTTAAAAAATATCCAGACTCTCGTTTTAGTTTTTACAATACTCCAGATATATAGTGTATAACTGAGACTCTACGTAAATAACATCTGGCAATTCGTTAAACTATCTTTTGTACCTAATTAACCTATATGAAATCGATTGATTTGCTGGTAAAATAAAAATTATTATAAAAGCCAAATGAGATACGAGAATAAATATGAATTAAGAAGTGGGTACCATAAGGCAATTCCCACTTTTCTAAAATGTAAAAGCTTTACAGAGGTATACCCTGAAAGAATTGTAAACAGCCTGTACTATGATGATGAACAACTAAATCTTTATGCTGACTCTCAAAACGGAATCAGCTCAAGATGCAAGATCAGATTAAGGTATTACAATCTTGGGGAAAGTGGCTATATAGTTGAAAAGAAGGTAAAGGAGGAAGATGTGAACTACAAGAAATTTTTGACCTCAGAAGATAGCCATTTTGCCTCTTTAAAACCAATAACCTCAACTGATATAAATTTAGAAATCCCAAATCTAATGATTCCTTCAACCATAAACATAATATATTCTCCAAAAGTTTTTGTAAGTTATTGTAGAAGATATTTCTTGTCACCAGACAAAGGTCTAAGAATTACAATTGATAGTCATATAAGTTTCTTTCATGCTAAAAATACTAATAAAGAAATAGAAATAAAAAAGAAGAGAGTGCTAAGTCAAAGTATCTTAGAACTTAAATATGACGCAGCATATACACCTAACATAAAATTCATTAGCTCCATTACTAATGAATTTGGTTTAATTCTGAGTAGATCATCTAAATACTGCAAGGCATTGTCAATGCATTACTCCCTCTAAAGGATTATTCTTTCAAATTAACAACCTTTATTGTTAATTTGTTTATTATTCAGGATAAAGATAGTCGTAGATATTTTTTCTATTGGATTCAATCTTTTGGTTATTAATAAAGACATTTGAAAATACTTCTGCAAGTATTCTTGAATTTATATTTTTGAACTTTAACTCAGATAATCTTGCCGAACTTGGCCCATACTCGGGCTTCTTTTGGTAAACTGCTACTCCTATTTTGGCTGATTGAATAAGTATACCTTCTCCTTCAAGCTTCGATTGATCCTTACTTGCGATGCCAATTAGTGAATTAGCTATAGTGATATTTTTTATTAGTGCTTTTGATTTCTCTCCCACACTTAAACCTTTATCTCCAACGTTAAACATCCTAATATTTGAGATGTTTGCTTTTGTACCAGATAAATCTATACCGTCATTACCAATATTTTGGAATTCTAAATTATCAACATTACCGGAACTAAAGTCAAAATCAATTGCATCGGAAAAGGTATTATAAAAGGTTGAATTTTTTATATTAAAGTTAGACCGAATAATATTAAGAGCATCCTCAGATTTATTGCTATCAAAAACTACTGAATCAATATTAACATCAGACTGGTAAAAAGTGAGACTACCAGTAAGTGATATACCCCCAACAGAAAGAGAACCAAGATCTTGAATAATTAGATTGCTTAAATTAGATATTGAAGGAGCTCTAATAACTGATATGCCCTGACCAGTTCTATCTTCTGATTTGAAGATTATAGGTGACTTTTCCTCTCCAACAAAATGGACTGGGGAGTAACTTATAATTGAAGAAGAATTAATTAAATTTAAAGTGGTATCAGGCTCAATATAAAAAACATAACCTTTGGGGATGATTAGTTTATTATTTATCGTCCATGAACCCTTCTTAACTTTAATTATTTTAGTGTTTTCATTGACATCGATGAACTGTAATTTAAGCAAGTTTGACAACGCATTATTATCATTGATGGACATATTATTTGGGAAAAGTTGGGATTTAAAGGTAAAGTCACTACCAGGAACTCTTAAAAGAAGACTAAAATCACCTAGATTATTAATCTTGTAGGCATCTTTTTTTAATTTTAGGGATAGTTCCTGATAAATGTTTCCACTTCTTACCATAGTTGTACAATTAAGGTCGATACATTTCTTAGGTCTATTACCAATGTAAATAGGCTCATTGTCTATTGGAATGATGTCTCCATTTCTACCCACCAAGGAAGTTATTTCAAGTGGTAGTGTATGAAAGTTTGAAACACTTATAGGATAAAGTCCATCTGCAAGGTTGTTCTGTGAATAAGAAGAACGTAAACCTCTTCTAGGTCTTATAATAGATCTAATATAATTTTGATTTTCAAAAAGGAGATTTTTATGTTCATACTGATAAAAAGGGTTATTTCGTCGTAAGAGGGAGATTTCTTCTAAAGCACTTTTATCTGTATTAGCAAAAAAATTGGTCAGCCAAGAAGAATCAGATACTAACTGTAAAGCTGATCCATATGATTGGATAAACTCATAATCAGAAAACATCAAAGATATGATTTTTGATGTGCGAAATCCTGTTTTATTAATAGAGTTCTCTAAATAATCATAAGGCCTTGAGGTACCAAGATGAAGGGCCTGGTTAATATTTTCTCCTATTAGGCCAATTTTACTTATTTGCCCTACATATTGATTATCAAACGGTATGGGCTCAATGAGTCCTGTAATTGGGTTTAGATAATATCTAATGTTGGTAAAATACAAGGCATGCTTGTGGCCTAACAAATCCATAATGGCTACAGTTTTAGCCATTAAATCTATATCAAATACTTCTGAAGCCCTAAGTTCTCCACTTAAGTAACCATCTATTAACCATTCAGCTCTTTTTAAAAGTTTACTCATCTTTTCATCAGCAATATATTTATCATATTGGTAGAAGATTAATTCCTCAACTCTTCTCTCATCAGGCCCCTTTCTACTGGAAAGTTTGAATATAGGGCCTTCTCTTCTGTTATTATTTTCTATTAAATATTTATCAAAATTTTCCTCAACTGCATAAACAGGATATCTTTTACCATTAATAACTAATGGAGTAAAGGAATACCTAGACGATATGATCCCAGCATACCTAAGAATTTGATGAAAATACCATTCATTCATCCAAACTCGACGAGAAGGATGCTGAATAGAAAACCTTTTCATACCAAATAACGTTTTACCATCTCTAACTTTTAGCTTGAAAGACCAAAATTCATCATCCGCCCAATGCCTTGGCATGGCTCCCTTTAATCTTAACTTGAACCTATATTTCTCATTTTTATATGTACCTGTGGCATTTACCCAATCCGAATTTGATGAAAAGAGTTCTCCATATTTCAAAGCTTCCTGCCTATCATTATTTATTTTTAAAATATCCTTATGCTTGATATCTAAAACTAAATCATTTGAAGGGGTTAAAATTGCCTTAACATAATTACCTGGAGCTCTACTTACACGTTGTAACTCCTTAGTAAGATATGTACGTAAAGACAAGTCCCTACTTCCTTTCAAAATAAAATTTGCCGCAAAAACAATTAGGAAAGTATAACTAACTAACGCAAAGGAAAAAATATATTTTTTCTTGTTAGTCAACTTCTTTCCTAATTGACCCTTTACTACAATCTTCATAAATAGATTTGAAATTAACTTCTGTAAATTAAATCATTTTAATCAGTAGTATCATACCATGATTCAAAGGATTTTAATGATAGGACTTAATGCTAGGAGTGGTCTTCCACTAGCAGATGGAAGTTGTATGAACCCCTAGCAAGGGCTGTTAACCCTTTTTCTGAAATCATGAAGGGGACCTCGGCAAAATTTATTGTATAGATTATACATATATAAGAGTAAGAGTTACCGGTAATCCCTAGAACGCTTTCACAGGAAGGATATTAGATTAATTTGCTGAAGTAAATATCTACATCTTCCCCTAATATTGGTAAATTTTTTATACCATTCAACCTACTTAACTACTTTTTCTCTAAATAAATCAGCTCTTAGCTACTCCTCTCCCCAACGCCGACCAATCTCAAAACCCCAATCCCTAGCTAGGGAAACGACTTGATCATGACTATCACATCTTTCTAACAACTCTCTTTTTTCAGGCTCACGTTCAATTAATTCAACAACTAGATTAAGTTGATTAACTTTAAAAATGAAGCGCTCTAGCTCCCTAGCAGACATCAATCCAATTTGACTAACATAATAATAGCATTATTCCAACTAAGCCTATTACCAAAAAGACAATTTTTCTTTCCTATTATCCCTCTAATTGATTTTTTTGAGAGCTTACATAGCCCCGCCTCTCAAATGCACTACACCTCATCAGGAATATCACCTGATCAATTCCAACCCTCCTTGTTTACTACTTGGACATAAATGAAAAAGCTCCTGGTCTGAATAAGAACCAAATATCTTCTGCCATATAAGTGCTAGATAGCGTTAAGGAACTCTTCGCCCTTGATCGTTTTCATTAACACTACAAAGGAAGCTAAAAAAACCTGCTTAGACTCTCACAACTGCTTGGACAATATCTTAATTGGAACAACTAACGGTTGCTTTTAGCTCGAAAAGGTATGAAGAAATAGACGTTTATGTTATAATAAATAAATGAACGAGAAAAAACAACACGCAAAGCTTTTGAAACTTCAAGCCAAAGCTGAACAATGCCTTTCAAGAGAAGCCGCCCAGAAGTTGATTAAAAAAGCTGACAAAGCGCATTCTAAATTATCTTCATAGAAACCCCAAGAATTACGCTAGTTTAAGGCATCTATTTAAATGAGTAACCTCTTTTGTGAGTTTGCTTTTACCATGTCCTATCCCCATAATTCCAAGCCAAAATCTACCATTTGAATGAAGAAGCAACACTGGCTTATACGAACATTTTCCGGTAAATCTTTTATTAATTGATTCTTTCAGGCATTGAGAAACAATCTTCCCATTGGGGTATTTACATAGTCGAAGAAGAAGATTCTCCACTTGCGACTTAGAAACAAACGCAGGCGACTGTGAATCAGTCACCAAAATCAAACCTTCTAACCACTGCACTTCAAAGAGGAGGTCCTCTATCAAAGGCAGAAGAGCTGGTACCGGGAAAGCCACAAAAGACCCTCCTTAAGATTTTGTTCACATTTTACCTTGCCGCTGTGACTCGTTGACGCATGCTGGTTAATTCCTAGGCAGTCAATCGAAGTAAACCCATCTGACCAAATGCTATAGCCGTATGAGAAGCCTTAGCAAACCCTGCTTTAAGAGCTAAGTGTTCTTGAGTCTTGCCATCAGGAAAATCTTTCAAACTTTCCTCCAAATAAGCGTATTGCTCTTTCAGCCCAAAAGCCCCGCTTACTGGAACCACTAATTTTCTTAAATATAACCTTTGAAAAGACTCACCAAATGACCCAGATTTTAATGGATTGAAATCAAGAATCCCAGCCCTTGCACCTGGCCTCAAAAGACGTCTTAACTCTGCCAAGCCTCTTGCTGGATCAGAAAGATTGCGCAATCCATATGCCATTACTCCTCCATCAAAAAAAGAGGAAGGTAATCCTGTATTCAGTGCGTCTGCAAGTTGCCAAGAAATAGAAAGCTCATTCTCCTTTTTAGAGCGCAGCCTTGCGATCTCGAGAGTCTTTAAAGCCGAATCGAGGCCTAGAACCTCCCCTCCAGGAAATACTTTCCGAGCTAAGGAGAAAGTCATATCACCTGTTCCACAACAAAGGTCCACCCATCTCTGCCCCTTCAAGGGCTCCACCCAAGACAGAAGCTTTCTTTTCCAAAGTCTATGAAGGCCCAAACTAAGGAGGTCATTTAGGAAGTCATAGTTTGCAGCAACATCATTAAAAAGTTGCTCTACAGCTTGTGGATTTCCAGGTTTCACCTAACAAAAGTCCAAAACTAATTATATTAACTAAATAAGATTAAATCATTGCTTAAAAGTAAGATCATGCTTAAGAGGAGAAATAATTCTTATTTTAGCATCAAATTAATGAAGTATTTTAAGAAATTCAATCATAAAAAAAGCCGTTAGTTACTGAAACATTATTTACGTTCAAGAGGTCTTATATTTAGGGATCTCTTTATTAATTCTGCCTTGATTTGTTCTATAGAAAGTACACCATCATGTAGTAAAGAAGCTAATAGCGCTGCTGATGCTGAACCTTGAGTTAAGACATCAAAGATATCCCCTATAGAGCCTGCACCCCCTGAGGCTATTACTGGTATGGGAACTTGCTCAGAAATAATTCTATTGAGCTCAAGGTCATATCCACTTTGGGTACCATCTCCATCCATAGAAGTTAAAAGAATTTCTCCAGCACCCAAAGCTGCAACTTTCTTAGCCCAGTTGACAACATCTAAACCTGTGTTCTCTCGCCCTCCCTTTACATATACTTCCCAACTTAAAGAATCAGGTTCCCTCCGCCTAGCGTCAATAGCTACAACTATGCATTGCGAACCAAACCGTTCGGCACCTTCTGAAATCAATTCTGGATTTGTAACAGCTGAAGAATTAAGGCTAATTTTATCTGCTCCAGCTCTAAGCAATTGTGTTATTCCTTCCAAAGAACTAATCCCTCCACCAACAGTAAAAGGAATAGTTACTGCCTCTGCAGTTCGTCGCACCAGTTCTACAAGTGTTGATCTACCTTCATGACTGGCTGCAATATCAAGAAAAACTAATTCATCAGCTCCTGCAGAGCTATATCGACAAGCCAATTCAACCGGGTCCCCTGCATCACGTAGCCCTACAAAATTCACTCCCTTGACCACACGCCCATTGGCAACATCTAGGCAAGGAATCAAACGAAGAGCGACCATGGATTTAAAGAGCAGCTGTTAAGGTTGCGCCAGTTATATATAAGCCTTGCAGACCATGTCCCAGGCTGCCACTAATTTACGAGTCGGATCTAAGGTCCGAGTCAATCTTGATAGCGTCAAGGAACGCATCCCAGGAAATCTGGTAGAGCTTCTCAAAAAAGACCCCCGCGGCACTCTTGTCGACTTCAAAATGACTGATGGGATGGGGATCGGTGTTGTTCTTGAATTCAGTGATGGCACTATCAGCTGGTTCTTTGAAAACGAAATCACTAACTAACGAGGTTAAAAAGTGAGTGACGCCAGACAGCTTCTCGGTATCAAGGGCGCCTCAGGAACAACCAACATATGGAAGTTGCGCCTGCAGTTGATGAAACCAGTTACCTGGATACCACTCCTTTGGGGGGTTATCTGTGGAGCTGCTGCCAGCGGTAATTACCATTGGCAAATAAGTAATGTAATTGCCTCTTTAGCATGCATGCTGATGAGTGGGCCATTCCTTGCTGGTTATACCCAGACGATCAATGACTATTACGACAGAGAAATCGATGCAATTAATGAGCCTTATAGACCAATCCCATCAGGTGCAATATCTCTTATTCAAGTAAAGATTCAAATTTGGGTACTACTTCTCGCTGGACTAGGTGTTGCTTATGGTCTTGATGCTTGGGCTGGCCATACCACCCCATCAGTCTTACTTCTTGCTTTAGGTGGCTCTTTAGTGAGCTTTATATATTCAGCCCCCCCTCTAAAGCTCAAGCAAAATGGTTGGATAGGAAACTACGCCCTAGGTGCTAGCTATATTGCTCTGCCGTGGTGGGCAGGGCAAGCATTATTTGGCAACCTTACATGGACAACAGCTCTTCTAACTCTTGCCTATAGCCTCGCAGGCCTTGGTATAGCGGTAATCAATGACTTTAAAAGTGTTGAAGGAGACAAAGAGTTAGGCCTTCAATCTTTACCAGTTGTTTTTGGCATAAAGAAGGCTAGTTGGATTAGTGCCGGCATGATAGATATTTTTCAACTGGTCATGGTTGCCGTACTTATCCTAATAGGACAAAAGTTTGCGTCAGTATTACTAATTTTACTGATTATTCCACAAATGACTTTTCAAGATATTTGGCTTCTTAGAGATCCTTTAAAATACGATGTCAAGTATCAAGCTAGTGCACAACCTTTTCTAATACTTGGAATGTTAGTTACTGCAATTGCAATTGGGCATAGCCCTCTTATACAGGTCTTGTGATAAAGAAAAACAGGCGAAATTTGCTTGTTTTAATAGGGACATCACTATCTATAGGTTGTACTTTTTCTGTTCTAGAAAATCTTGCAAGTGGTGCAATGGATTCGATATTGCCGGATGTAAAAGGCTTAGCTGAGATAAGAAGACCAGGAACAATTACACTACTTTCTAGCAATGGAAAAATAATACAAAAACAAGGTCCGGTAACTCGCGAAAGGATAGGTGATCAGACCATTCCGATTATATTAAAAAAAGCCTTTATAGCTTCAGAAGATAGAAGGTTTTATAAGCATAATGGAGTAGATATCTGGGGTATATCAAGAGCCTTAATTAAAAATTTAATCAAAGGATCTGTCGAAGAAGGGGGAAGTACAATAACTCAACAACTTGCCAGAACTATTTTTCTTAGTCAAGACAGAACGCTTGCAAGAAAGGTAAAAGAAGCAGCTCTTGCTTATAAAATAGAACGTCAACTTAGCAAGGATAAGATCCTTGAACAGTATCTAGATAATGTCTATCTTGGATCAGGTGCATATGGCGTTGCTGACGCAGCTTGGATTTATTTTTCAAAAAAACCTGAAGTACTGTCACTATCCGAAGCAGCTCTAATAGCAGGGCTACCACCCGCCCCATCACTATATTCACCACTAGTCAACCCAAGAAAAGCACTAAAACGACGGTCTATTGTTCTAAATAGAATGCAAATGGCAGGGTTTATTGATCCATTAGAGGCTAAAGCTGCAAACCAAGAGCCCCTTAATTTAAAACCAGCAGTACCAAAATATTACAACAGTGCTGCGCCATTTTTCACCAGTTGGGTTGAGAAAGAAATCCCAAAAGTCTTAACCAAGGAGCAAATAGAACTAGGAGGGTTAAAGATAGTAACTAGTTTAAACTTAGATTGGCAAAAGAAAGCAGAAAAAGCAATACGAAATTATAGTCCTGGAGAAACTGAAGGTTCTCTTGTGTCTATTGAACCGAATACTGGATTAATTAAAGTAATGGTTGGAGGTAAGAATTTTAGAGATACACAATTCAATAGAGCAACACAAGCGCTGCGCTCACCAGGGTCAACATTCAAGCTTTTTCCATATCTAGCTGCTTTAAGGTATGGCCTAATACCAGAAGACAAAATAATTGACACACCTATTTGTTGGTATGGATATTGCCCCAAAAATTTTAGCAACAAATACATGGGAGAAGTTACTCTTTCCGACTCATTAAAACATTCACTTAACACTGTTTCTGTACAGCTATTAGCCAAGGTTGGTTTTAAAAATGTAATTGATATTGCCAATAAATTAGGAATAGGAAATAAGAGAAAGTTAGGAAGGTATTACCCTCTAGCAATTGGGGCATATGAGCAAACCCTACTTGAAATGACCTCAGCATATGCGGCCATAACAAATAGAGGTATATTCATAAAGCCAATGGCATTTCAGGAAATAAGAGGGCCAAATAACAATATTTTATGGAGTCTTAAAAAACACGGAAATAAAGGAAATCGTGCTGTATCTCAAGACATTGCTGATACAATGAATTGGATGTTGCAAGAAGTAGTACGTAGCGGAACTGGTATCGCAGCAACTCTAAAAAATAGGCCTGTTGCTGGAAAAACTGGAACATCGGAAGGAGGCAGAGATTTATGGTTTATAGGTTCAATTCCCCAACTTACAACTGGAGTTTGGTTTGGACATGATGACAATCGAGAAACAAAAAGTGGCAGCGGAGAGGCTGCATGGGTATGGAAAAAATTCATGTCAGAAATCGAATCCAACTTGCAAATAATTAACTTCCCAAGAAAACCATCAAAGTATATTAATAGAGACCCAAAAAGTGGAATATTAATCACACCAGGCAAAGGTCCAAAACCAAGTCTTGGTAATAGAAATTAGCATAAAAGAACGATTTACTGGAAAGCTTCTTTATACTTTTTATAGTAAGTTTTTCAAATCAAAAATACCTTTATAAGCTCCTCTCGATTACTGCGGCATAAAAGCCATCACCATTCTGGTTTAATTGAGGAACTTTCTGCTCTTGATAAACAAGTTTTATATCTGGATGCAACTTAATAAACCTTTCTATCTGATTAGTGTTCTCATCTGGGTTTATTGTGCAGGTTGCATAAACAAGTCTTCCTCCTGGAGCTAAAAGAGGTAACAATCCTTCGAGTATCTGATATTGAAGTAATACAAGTTCTTCTATCTTCTTAAGAGACATCCTCCATCGAGCATCAGGGTTTCTAGAAAGAGTGCCTAATCCTGAACAGGGTGCATCAACAAGAATCTTTTCAAAGTTTTTTATCCAAGAAGGCTTCAATTTAGTGAGGATTCTTGCATCTGCACTCAAAACATTTAGACAAGTAATTCCTAGGCGTTCAGCATTGTCCACTAATCGGTCTAAACGATTTTGGGAACGATCTATAGCCCATATTTCTCCTCGATTACCCATTAATTCGGCAAGATGAGTTGCCTTGCCTCCAGGCGCAGCGCATGCATCTAAAACCCTCTCAAAAGGCTTGGGCTCCAAAAGCGGTGCAACCCATTGAGCAGCCCTATCTTGTACTGTCCAAAACCCCTCACCGTAGCCCGGCCATAAACGAATGTTCCCCGAACCTGATGCCACTTCCATCGCATCAGGATATCCATCTATAGGTGTAATTTTTAATCCATTTCTTTTGAACGCAACCATTAATTCCTTAGAGTTATTGACTAATAAGCGATTAAGCCTTAAATCAATCGGAGAGACCTGATTAAAAGACCCAGCGACCTTCTCAGCCAATGTCACATCGTGCCAAATTAATAATTTTTCTGCCATCCAGAGTGGCAAGGATTGCTCTTGAGCTAGCAACTTCGATGGAGAATCTGGAATAGGCAAGCTTCCCCCACTCGAAACTTTCCTCTGAGCTGATCTCAAAACACCATTAACTACAGGTGCTAACTTTGCAAAATTAGACGCCTTTGCTAGCTCAACAGAAGTATTTACAGCTGCAGAGACAGGTATCTTTTGCATTTTAAATATCTGATAAAGGCCTAAATGCAGAAGCCAACGAAGAGGAGGGGGCTGCTTTAATGCAGGAACTTTTCCAAGTTGATCAAGCCAACAATCAAGGAAATATCTATATCTTATTGCTCCAAAAGAGATCTCCTTAACCAAACTACGGTCTACATCCTTTAACTTTTTCTCCCCCAAAACACGCTCAAGGGCTATTTCCGCAAATGCCCCTGCAGCTACTGACATAAGAACATCCCATGCGAGCTTCCGAGGCATAAGGCCTGCCTTTTTCAAGTCCAAAGAGTTAGAAAAGTCAGGGCCTTCGAGCTGCATTAGAGAAAGCAAAAATCAACTAGTTATTTGAAATGAATCCTTAAAATCCGTCTTATCATAGAGAAATTCTCTTAGCGACAAATGTCCTGAAGCATCAACTGGAATACCCTCTTCAATTAAAAGCTGACGCTGCATCCAATCCGAACCCTGCCTAACAACCCTCATAGAATTGCTTCCCCTAACATTGAGCACTCTATGCCAAGGGATCTTACAGGGAAGTGATAGACGAGCTAACGACCAACCGACTTGCCTGGCCGCACCATATGCACCAATCAACTCTGCTATTTGGGAATATGTAGCTACTTTCCCATAAGGAATTCTCCTCACAGCATTCCTTACTCTTAAGTCAAAAGAATTCATCTGGTTATGCCTCTGTTACCAAGACGATTTAAACGACTGAAAGCAGTTTTAGATTGTCGAATGGAAAACCTGACAGTTTTGCTTGAGGAAGTAGAAAAACCTCACAATCTTTCTGCAATTCTACGCAGTTGCGATGCAGTAGGAGCTCTGGAGGCTCACCTTATAAGCAAAGAGAGCAAAACACCCACATTCAACAGCACTGCACAAGGAAGTCAAAAATGGGTCAAGCTAAACAATCACAAGAGCATTGAAATTGCCATTTCAACTCTGAAAAGTAGAGGATTTAGATTATATGGAACAAATTTATCGCGAGAATCACGAGACTATAGAGAATGTAATTTCTGTGGCCCTACTGCCTTTGTACTTGGAGCGGAAAAATGGGGGTTAAGCGATCAAGCTTGCTCATTAGTTGATGAATCAATACATATTCCAATGAGTGGTATGGTTCAATCACTAAACGTATCAGTTGCAACAGCAATATTACTTTTTGAAGCAGTTAGGCAAAGAAGCCTCGCAGGAATAATTCCACAAAATGGAGAAGGTATTTCTGAGCAGATTTACAAAAAACGTCTTTTTGAATGGGCATATCCAGAAGTTGCAAATTGGTGTATTACTAATAAAAAGCCTTATCCATCCCTAAAGGAAAATGGTGAAATACTTGAGGATCTTCCAAGAACCTTTAAGATGCGTTATTAAATAAATAACTAAAGTGATAATTTTAAAGGAGAGCTCTTTTCTTTACTACTTTACCAATTCTTTGTGATTATCACTAATCCAGGCTTCTAGACCCTCGCCAATAAAAGAAAGCCCAAGGACAAGTATAAACATGGCAAACCCTGGGTAGAGCGCAGTCCACCATATGCCTGTAGGAACAGCAGAAAGTGCCATATGCAAATCATTCCCCCATTCAGGCACTGACTCTGGGAGTCCTAGTCCTAAAAAGCCAAGTCCACCTAAAACCAAAACTGCATCAGCTGCATTTAAAGATAAAAGCACAGGAACTGAAACGATCACATTTCTAAATAAGTATTTTCTCATTATCCATATTGGGCCAGCGCCAAGAGTGCGTGCAGCATCGATATACATTTCAGATTTTACCTGGGCGGTCTGATTGCGAACAACACGAAAATATTGTGGAATATAGACCACACACAATGCAGACGCGGCATTCGGAATTCCTCTGCCAAATAGAAAGGCAAGTACAACCGAAAGAAGAAGGATTGGTAGAGTATAGATAGTATCCATTAAAAGTACTAAGACTCTGTCAAATGCCCCCCCTAAATAACCACTAAGAATTCCAAAAGGAATACCAATCAAAACGGCCAGAGACACTGCTAAGAAAACAACTTGCAAAGCCACTCCGCTTCCTTCTAAAGTCCTAACGCATACATCACGACCTAGGCGATCTGTTCCACACCAATGCTCTAAAGAAGGTGGCGAATATATTGGGTTTTCTAACCCTGTATTTGCATCAGGCAAAAACCCACTCGAAATCAATAAAGGCACTATTAATGCGGCAATCAAGTGTAAAAGGACTATTAAAACCCCAAATCTTGCCATCCGATATGACAAAAGATTAGACCTATGTTGCCTACGAAAAGAGGATATCTTCAAAAGAACCAGCAAAACACCCCACTAGCATATATGCTTTTATACAGATATAAGAGGTCCTAAATGCCAATCTCGAGAAATCAAAACATAAATAAAAAAGATTTAGGCCTCACAGTGGGTCATTTGGTTATCATAATTGGAAGTATATTCTTAATATTTATCCTATGGAACACTTTTAACAGTTCAAAGGAAGATGATCAAAGCTTCAGCTCAACAGAAAAAACAATATTATTTTCAACTATAAGGAAGGTTACTTATAGTTTTTCTAACTTGTCTGATTTAGTTTTAAAACTGCCATAAATGCTTCTTGAGGTACTTCAACTTTACCCATTGCCTTCATACGCTTTTTCCCTTTTGCTTGCTTCTTCAATAGTTTTTTCTTCCTTGATATGTCCCCTCCATAACATTTAGCTAGAACATCTTTTCTCATAGCACTAATACTTTCACTAGCGATGATCCGACTACCAATTGAGGCCTGAAGAGGAATCTTAAATTGCTGCCTAGGAATTAAATCTTTGAGTTTCTCCACCAACCCTTTGCCAACTGAATAAGCTTTCTCCCTATGAACAATTGTTGTTAATGGATCAGCCTTCTCCGAATTTATAAGAACATCTAGACGAACTAAATCATTAGCCCTATAACCAATTAAATGATATTCCATGGAAGCATATCCTTTCGTTCTGCTTTTCATTTGATCAAAGAAGTCAGTAACAACTTCAGCTAAAGGCAATTCATAAACCAATGTAACTCGATCAGTAGTAATATATTTCATGTCTATAAAGTCCCCTCTCCGTTCCTGACAAAGAGCCATTAATGTTCCGTTGTAATCATTAGGTGCATATATCTCTAAACTCACATATGGTTCTTCTATTAACTCTCTCTTCTGCGGGTCTGGCAATGTAGCAGGGTTGTCTACCATAATTACACTTTCATCAATCATTTTCACTTTATAAATAACTGATGGAGCCGTAACTATAAGGTCTAAATCATATTCTCTCTCTAAACGTTCTTGAACGATTTCCATATGAAGAAGGCCTAAAAAACCACATCTAAAGCCAAAGCCCATTGCACTACTTGTTTCAGGTTCAAACTTCAAGGCAGCATCTGAAAGTTGCAACTTATCCAGAGCTTCTCGTAAATCAGGGTATTGATCTGCATCAGTTGGAAATAAACCACAAAAAACCATTGGCTTAGCCTCATTATAGCCGGGCAATGGTTCCTTTGCAGGTGAGTTTAAAAGAGTAATGGTATCTCCAACTCGTGCATCTGAAACCGCCTTAATTGATGCTGCTAAATAACCTACTTCTCCTGCATGTAGGTCTTCAACTTTACATTTTTCAGGAGACATAATACCAATCTCATCAAGCTCATAACTCTTATTGCTGGCCATTAAAAGAACCTTTTCTTTAGTATTAATACGACCACTAATAACTCGGAAATAAACAATTACCCCACGGTATGGATCATAATAAGAATCAAAAATGAGTGCCCGTGTCGGATCATCAATAGTATCTTGAGGTGGAGGTATCCGATCAACAACGGCCTGAAGAATCTCATCTACACCTAACCCTGTCTTCGCAGAACAAGTAATTGCATTAGAAGTGTCAAGTCCAATTATTGATTCAATTTCCTTTTTAATCTTTTCAGGATCAGAGCCTGGTAGATCAATTTTATTGAGAACCGGAATGATTTCCAGATCATTTTCTAATGCTAAATAAACATTGGCCAAAGTCTGTGCCTCAACGCCTTGACTTGCATCCACTACCAATAACGCCCCTTCACAAGCCTGTAGAGAACGGCTCACCTCATAGG
Organism: Prochlorococcus sp. AG-363-L02; assembly: GCA_003280185.1. The sequence continues at coordinate 20,599 of QCFP01000004.1, read as the reverse complement.
AGAAATCAACATGACCAGGCGTGTCGATCAGATTTAAAACATATGCCTCACCATCTTTCGAGGTGTAATTCATCCTCGCAGCCTGCAGCTTGATAGTTATTCCCCTTTCTCTTTCAAGATCCATATTGTCAAGAAACTGCTCCTGCATATCACGACCTGCGACGGTACCGGTTTCCTGAAGCAATCTGTCGGCAAGCGTTGATTTGCCATGATCAATGTGGGCAATTATGCAGAAATTTCTGAGGCTTTCAACAGGGACGTCGGTCATTCGATAAACAATTACCGACTAAGCATATTCAATTGAACATACAATCCTAATAAGCACTAGTCATAAAGACATGATGCATTAATCAAAAATGCCTAATAAGTGGTCACTTCGGCTTCTCATACTTTTAATACAACCCGAATCCAATAAAGGGTCTTGGCCATAACTAGGCAAAAGCTCAACAAGTTTTTTTTGCCATGAAACTGATTCCATTTGTTCTGGCCAGCAACGTCTCAAAACTTCCAACATGATTGTTACTGCAGTACTTGCCCCAGGAGATGCACCTAACAATGCAGCTAATGAACCATCATTAGCTGAGACAACTTCTGTCCCCATTTGAAGAACTCCTCCTTTGCTAGTGCGTTTGATGATTTGAACCCTTTGCCCAGCCACCTCAAGCGTCCAATCTTTACTAATAGCATTTGGGAGAAACTCCCTAAGTAGGCCTAATCGATCTTCATCTGTCTGAAGAACTTGACTAACCAAGTAAGAAACAAGATCAAGATTTTGAAACCCTGCTTTCAAAGTCGGGCCAATATTGTTAATCCGAAGAGATCTAATTAGATCTAAGTTTGAACCTTGCTTTAGAAATTTGTTTGTATAACCAGCATAAGGACCAAACAAAAGCAAGCGGCCACCTTTAATCCATCGGCTATCTAAATGAGGCATGGACATCGGTGGTGCTCCCAACCTAGCCCTCCCATAAACTTTGGCAAAATGCTTTCTGCACAAATCCTGGTCGGAACAAACCAGCCACTTACCACTTACTGGAAAACCTGCATAGTCTTCAGCCTCTGAGATTCCAGATTTTTGTAGAAGAGGCAATGCCCCCCCACCTGCACCAAGAAAAACAAAAGGTGACTGAACATAACGACCTCCTTGGTCACATCTCAATTCAAGCTCCCAAAGGGAATTTTCACGTCTATATAAATTGCTTACTTGTGTCCCAAAACTCAAATCCACGGATCCGTTGGCTTGAAGTATTTCCAAAAAAGAAGATGTCAATGCTCCGAAATCAACATCAGTTCCCCGTTCAACACGAGTTGCAGCAATAGGTTGAGTCTTGCTTCGTCCATCTACCACCAAAGGGATCCATTCACGAATCTCATCCCAATCATGGCTCCATTGCATTTTTGAAAATGCTTCAAGTGAAATAAGTTGATCGAAACGTTTCCTCAAAAAAGCAACATCCTTTTCCCCCGAAACAAAGCTAATGTGCGGAACACGATGCAAGAACTTGGAAGGGTCCAAATTATTCTCTTTACTTAAAGACGCCCAGAATTCCAAGCTTCTTTCATAAGCAAAGTTAATTGATATTGCCTTAGCGACTTCAACACTTCCATCCGCTCTAAGTGGGGTGTAATTCAACTCACAATTTGCCGCATGTCCTGTACCGGCATTATTTAAGGCCGAACTACTTTCAAGCCCTGGGCCTCCAAGACGTTCGACAATCAATAAACGAAGCGTTGGATCAAGCTTATGCAATAAGGAAGCTAACGTGGCACTCATGATCCCAGCGCCAACCAAAACTGCGTCATAACGACTGTCGGTATTGTCCAAGTGAGAAAAAGCCAAAATTTTCTACAACCCCTCTGGTCAAATTATGAGCTAACTAACTAGGCTTTGAACAATTCAAAATTAAATTCTTCAATGAGTAATGAAACAATGGCCCTGACAATGGAGAATGTTGAAACTGTTCTAAATGAGCTCAGGCCTTTCTTAATTGCCGACGGGGGCAATGTAGAAATCGTTGAAATTGATGGCCCTGTAGTAAAGGTTCGCCTCCAGGGAGCTTGTGGAAGCTGCCCAAGCAGCACAATGACACTGAAAATGGGAATAGAGCGTAAGCTTCGTGAAGCAATTCCAGAAGTAAGCGAAGTGATCCAGGTTCTCTAGATTCACTTATGTTTTACTAGTCTCTGCCATTAAAAGTCCATAAAGGTATCGTTAGTGGCAACGAGACAAAACATCTCTAAGAGAAAACTTATTTCTTCTCCAACAAAACAAACCAAAACAAAAGCCTTAGGGCGGCCTCTAAGAAGGTCGGACTTTGCTATCTCTCCTTTCCTTGTAAGAAGTAATTCGAGAGCTCTATGGCAAGTCTTATCCACCTTGGGACCAATTATTCTGCTATGGGTAATGATTGGATGGATCACGGAAGCTTCATTACCTTTACCCGTCAAAGTCACTGCTTTATTTCCAATTCTTGGGCTTCTTGTGCTGCTATCTAGTAGAAGTTTCTCCTTAATGCATGATTGTGGTCACGACTCCCTTTTCAAATCCAGATGGCTTAATCGCATCACCGGTTTTCTGCTAGGAGTATTAAATGCAATACCTCAACATCCATGGTCAAGAGGACATGCTTTTCATCATAAACACAACGGCAACTGGGAACTATACCGCGGGCCATCAGCAGTAATTACTCTCAAAGAGTATCAATCACTTTCAAAATTAAACAAGAATATATATGCGATCAGTAGGCATCCATTAATGTTGTTTCCCGGAGGCTTCTTCTATCTTATAATAAAACCAAGGGGTACACTACTTTTAGGCATTCTCGAATTCATTAAAGAGAATACTCTCCAATTAGTTTCCGACATCAAAGTGAATGGCATCAAAGGCATATATTTAATTCCTAATAGAATTGCATCTCACAAATCAAGTTTTTGGTACACAAGTGGAGAGTTAGCTGACCTAATAGGAAATAATTTCCTCGTAATTGCGACCTGGTTCTTAATGTCTAATTGGCTTGGAGCTGGTTTTTTCTGGACATACTATTCAATTGTAATGACTATCTCTGCAGCAATTTTTATATGTGTTTTCTTTGTGCAACATAATTTTGAAAATTCCTATGCACATAGAACTGACGACTGGAGTTATATAAAAGGTGCCACTGAAGGAAGTAGCAACCTAGAGGTACCTCGCTGGTTGAATTGGTTTTTTGCCGATATATCTTTCCATAGTATTCATCACATCTGCGAAAGAATCCCAAACTATAATCTCAGAGAATGCAACATGTACAACAAAGATCTACTTGCAGACTCGAAAAAACTTAGTTTGAGTGAAATCTCAAATTGCTTTAAATATATTTTATGGGATGAATCCTCACAGGAATTAACTACTATTCAAAATGCAAGCATAAGCTAAAAGTTAAATAATTTTATTAGCACTGCAAAGTTAATTTTTTTCATTACATCTTACTCATTACAAGTAATTGTATTTGAAAGTGCATTTAACATTGCTTCCCTCTCTAAAGGAGGTATTGGAATGCATAGCAAATCATCCACCCTATCGATTCTCCACAAAAGACGACTTTGAGGATCCTCTGGAGATTCTCTTACATAATGAAAACCCTCATGAAATAATTTTTTTTTCTCATCCAACTCCTTCATGGTAATCCCTAAATACTCTATAAGTTCTGAAGTAGAAAACCATGGATTGGTCAACTCATCAGAGAAAGAGTTAAATTCTAAAGGCATAAAAAGCATCTTTTTCTTACAGGATCCCTCTAAGATGCAAATAAGCAAGAGCTAATTGAAAACTCATCTATCAAATGGTGAAAGGCTAATCATGAGAAAACCCTTTAACGAGGATCAAAATGCTATTGACCCTGAAGTAATTCCCCCAACAAGTAATTCAGGTAATCAAGCAATTTCCCATCTACCCAAATGGGCTCTATATGGCGGCATTGGCTTGACTGCCTTACTTGCAATAGGAATTCTACGAGCTATCTTCCCTCTGCTATGCATTGCTTTCTTAGGAGGCTTAATCCTGAAGTTAAGCAGAAGATCTCAATGACACTATCAAAGGGTTGGGACACTTAAAGAAAAGAAAAACTAAAAAAGTTAAGTGTTATGATCACCTATCAAAAAATTATCCATCACCCCGGCCCCACCTAGGCAAGAAAAAGAGACTAATCGCACCAATAAGTGGACCTGGAGGCAAATTGAAAATAATAGCTAAAAGGAAACCTCCTGTAGATAAAATAACTCCAAAGCCTGCAGATCGAATCATCGCGACCTTTAGGCTTTTAGCCTTTGCGAGACCTAATAAAGCAGGGGCACAAAGTAGACCAATAACCAAAACAATCCCGACTGCAGCCATAGAGCTAACTACTACTAAGGCAGTCACAAAGCCAAGAGCCAATCGCATTGAAGAAATAGGCAATCCATTCGCCGAAGCACCTTCAGAATCAACACCCAAAAAAACAAATTCTCTGTAAAAAAAACTAATCAGAATCAGAAACGTAAATGATGCAAATAAAGTTCTTCCAAAATCACCCCACCCAACGGTAAGTAAATCTCCAAATAAAATGGCTTCTAGATCAATTCTTAACCCCAACAGGGGAATCAAGAGAACCCCTAGACCTAAGAAACCAGCAAGGACAGCATTAATTACGGCTTCATTCTCCTCAACTCTTTGACGCGACAATCTCTCTGCCACTAAAGCACCAAAAAGACCACTCAAAACTCCACCGAAAGCAGGGTCAAGGCCAAGAGAAAGCGCTAAAGCCAGGCCAGGAAGGACAGCATGCGAAATCAAATTCGCATGCAAAAGGCGACCATTAGTAATCAACAAAGTTCCTGTCGCAGGGCACAAAATACCTACGAGAATGGTCATAAGGAGGGGCGTCAACCACCAATTAGCAAGTTCTAAAGGCATAAGACACAGCGAAAGAGAGTTCTCTCAACAGAAGTTCCAGAGCAAATACTTCATTAATAAAAAGCTTCCCAAACCAAATCCTCTTTCCAAATCTCAAAGGAACCTTATCCACAACAATGATTACCCATACTTGGAATTCCACCAAGCTCCTTCCTAACATTTTCGGGACTACCATCTGCCAAAACTATATTGTCCAAAACAATAACTCTGTCATACACATTCAAAGATTCACCCCAGTCATGACTACTTACAAAAAAAGTATATCCAGCATCAGCCAATTGTCTCACAAGCACTAAAAAAGCCTCTCTTGATGGTGGGTCTAATGCAGAACAAGGTTCATCCAAAAGAAAAACTTGAGCAGACTGCATAAGTGTCCTCGCTAACAAGGTTCTTTGTTGTTGCCCCCCTGATAAAGCATCAAGTCTTTTAGATGCAAATTCAGACATACCTACGCGTTGCAAAGCCGCTGCCAAATCACAACATCCAGATTGCGATCCACCTATCCTTCCTAAAGAGACTAACTCCGAAACAGTGATCGGGAAATGCCACTGAATTGAATTTCTCTGAGGCATCAATGCAACTCTCTCCCGGCACTTCCCAAGTGGGACCCCACCAACAAATATTTCACCTGAATCAGGGGGATACTGACCTTGTAATAAACGCAGAAGGGTTGACTTCCCAGAACCATTTCGGCCCACTAAAGCAGTTAGAGTGCCTGGCTCAAGATTCAACGAAATGTTTTGAACAATTGCATCCTTTCCGTATGAGAAGGATAAATTACTAGCAATTAAATTCATCACAATGTTTAGCTAAAAAAGAAGCATAAAAACGACTCCTTACAAAATCGATTTAGCTTTAGGAGAGAGAATTTTACTTGAAGAAATTAGCATAAAAGCCTGACCGGTGGTAATTTAAATCATTTTAATCAAAAAGCGGTTAGCCTACAAGTAACTGTATTTCTCAAAATAAAGAAAACTAAATCTCACCAAATGTAATTTATTAATGCAAATAAAAAATTGAATTCACCAGAAACTCAAAAGACAAAAAAAAAGATAAGATATAAAGACAAGCAGACCTTTAGAGAATGTGCCGGAAACGAAAAAAAGTTTTGAATTTTCCGAATGCCTACGTCCTAATAATTAGCATGGCCTTATATTTTCCAACAAGATACTAACTCCTTTCCCTTTAAAAACCTTAAAAAGGATAATTATGCACTCTACATTGAACCAAGCAAACTCTGGAGGGAAAGGGCATTTAAGAGAATTGATGCCTGCTCTAAAAAACAAGAAATACTTCAATTATGGTGGCCAAGGTCCACTACCAAAACCTTCACTAGAAGCCATCAATAAAAGCTGGGAAGAAATACAAGAAATGGGTCCATTCTCTAATGATGTATTTGCATATATATCCCGTGAAATTACTAAAACTAAAGAACTTTTAGCTAGCATGTGTATGGCTACCCCAAACCAAGTAGCTCTCACAGAAAATGTAACCTCGGGATGTATCTTACCCCTATGGGGGTTGCCATTTAAGACAGGTGATAGGTTTCTAGTAAGTGATTGTGAACATCCGGGTGTCGTAGCAGCTTGTAAAGAATTAGCGAAAAGAAAAGGAATATTTATTGATGTACTTCCTATCCAAAATCTTAGGTATGGTTTAGCGCAAATCGACGAGTTGGAAAGAGCTTTCCTAGACTTAACTGATAAGTATATCACTCCTAGGACTCGTCTTGTTGTAGTGTCGCACATACTTTGGAATACTGGCCAGGTTATACCAATCAAAGCCTTAGGTGACTATTTAAAATCTCAAGCAAGTCAACCCTACCTACTAGTTGATGGTGCGCAAAGTTTTGGGCAAATTGCCATTAATGAAGAAGCGAAAATTGCTGACATATATGCATTTACTGGTCATAAATGGGCATGCGGTCCAGAAGGTTTGGGTGGGGTAGCTCTTTCAGAAAGGGTACTTACTGAGTCACAACCAACATTAATTGGTTGGCGAGCCCTTAAAAACGAAAATACAATACTTAATTCCACGGACAACTTATTCCATAATGACGGTAGAAGATTTGAAATTGCAACAAGCTGCATACCATTGCTTGCAGGCTTGAGATGCTCCTTAGGACTCCTCGAAAAAGAAGGAGCTTTAATAGAAAGATCAAACATTATACAACAAAAAAGTGCTGCTTTATGGCTTGAACTATCAAAGATAGATTTGGTTGAGCCACTCCTTGAAGGGAATCCTCCTGCAGGATTGGTAAGTTTCACTCACAAAGGAAGAGACTCACCTAGAAAAATAGTACAGAAACTAGGAACATCTGCTATTTGGATAAGAGACTTGGTAGAACCAAAAAGTCTTCGAGCTTGTGTTCATGTAACTACTGATGAAGGGGAAATGAGAAGCCTTATCGAAGCAATTAAAGCAATCAAGATTTAACCTTATTCTTTAGAGCCTTCATAGCTATTTTACGATCATCAAAATCTATCTTTTTCTTACCAATAATTTGGTAATCTTCATGACCTTTTCCAGCTATAAGCACCAAGTCAGTTGGCTTAGCCAATTCGATTGCTTTAGTTATCGCAACTTCTCGATCTTCTTCAACTTCTATCTTTTTCCCGCTTGGTATTCCTCGAAGAACATCGTCAAGAATGTGCCTGGGGTCTTCTGTTCGAGGATTGTCCGAAGTTACAAAGACAGTGTCAGCATAATCTGCCGCTATAGAGCCCATCAACGGTCTCTTAAGTCGATCTCTATCGCCGCCACATCCAAAAACACAAATAATATCCCTTTTTGCAATTGGACGTAATGACAAAAGAGCATTCTTCAATCCATCAGGAGTATGTGCATAATCAACAAAAACCTTTGGTATCTTAGACACATTCAATGAATCAGGGACTATCTTTTCCATTCTTCCAGGAACACCAGAAAATTCAGAGACTTTCTCCAATAACAATTTCAGAGGTAATCCCTGTTGAAGTAATACTCCTGTCGCCTGTAATATATTCATCAAATTGAAACTACCAACTAGAGGGGAGTGAAAACATCCCTCTCCGTGTGGACTTACTAAAAGACCACTTACACCACTCTCCTGCATGTTAATTTCCTTGATAAATAATTCAGCTTTCCCGGACTGAAAGTTTTCCTGGTTAAGGGACGCTCTCCAGCAACATTTGCCAAGACGTTCTGCGAGCAATTTTCCCCATTTATCATCAACATTAATAATGGCTCTACTATCTCCTGGCAGAAGATATGGAGGGAAGAATAATTTTGATTTTACAGCAAAATATTCTTCCATTGATACATGGTAATCCAAGTGATCCTGTGTGAGGTTGGTAAACACTGCTCCAGAGAAATTACAACCAGATACCCTGTTTTGATCGAGCGCATGAGAGCTGACTTCCATTACTCCAAATTCAACACCGGCCTGTAAAGAACGAGACAAATTTTCCTGTAGCTGATCTGCAAAGTTTGTTGTATGAATTGCGGTTTGACTAAAACCAGGCCATCGATTTACAAGTGTTCCTAATAGAATCGTAGGCTTTCCAAGAGCAGCACACAGATGTTCAATTAAATAGGTAGTTGTTGTTTTGCCGTTTGTTCCAGTAACCCCAAGAAGAGCCATCCTCGAAGAGGGCTTGTTCCAATAAAACGAGGCAATTTCACCGATCCATCTTGTTACTGGGTCAGGGAGAATTGCGACAGGGTCTTCGGAGCATGGATTATCGGTTTTAGCTGCAGAAGCGCTGATTAATGCAGCCACACAACCTTTCGCAATAGCGTCTCTCCAAAACACTCCTCCATCTATTCTTTGGCCAGGAATTCCTAAAAACAAATTTCCTTCTTTTACATAACGCGAATCACATGTGAGACCAAGCACTAATGGATTTGCTAGGTTGCAAGGTATAGGCAAATCCACCCCCCTCAGCAAAGAATGAAGCTGGTAGGTCATTGATAAATCAGAAAGGGTTTAGGAGGTCTTACCAGAATTAAACAAATCAGTACAGGTCTTTTGCAACCAATAAAACAACCTCTCTCCATTAAGGCGAGGTGAGACTCTTGGTAAAACTCTAAGATCAAGATCTAAATGTTCTCCTAAGGCCATTACTGGTACCAACAGATCATATCTACGTCGAAGAGTTTCTGGCGTCTGAATACTGTCGATATCAACAATGACTAATCTTAGCGGTGGCGTAAGTTCTTCGAGATTCAGATCATGCAATTTCTCTTCTAAGCCTTCGCATAAACAACAGCCTTTTCGGCTGAATAAAAACAATATAGAAGACTCCATTAATCTGGGACAGGGTCACACGCGCAAGGCGTAAATGGATGACATTTAGCTAAGCGTTTTAATGTAAGCCAGCCTCCTCTCCATGGCCCATGTCGAGTGATAGCCTCAACTCCGTAAGCACTGCAAGTTGGTATGAACCTACATCTAGGTCCAAGAATTGGGGAAATCCACCTCTGGTAGAGCCCTATTAAGAACAGAAGCATTGCACTTAGAACTCGATTTACAAACATAAATCTGTCAGGAGATAGAATGTGAGATTCGTTCATAGCTAAAGATTGCTTAGGGGCAACAAAACCCCTAGCAAGCTTGTCTAAAAACGATTATCCCTCCTTCTGATAATTATGTCTCGTTACCGCGGCCCTCGTTTGAGGATTACGCGGCGCTTGGGAGACCTACCAGGTCTCACCCGGAAGGCCGCAAAACGGTCACATCCGCCAGGTCAGCACGGCCAAGCCCGTCGCAAGCGCTCTGAATACGCTATTCGTCTCGAAGAAAAACAAAAACTAAGATTCAACTACGGAATTTCTGAAAGACAACTTGTCAGGTATGTCAAAAAAGCTCGGGCTCAAGATGGTTCAACAGGGACCAACCTATTAAAATTACTTGAGAATCGCCTGGACAACACCTGTTTTAGGCTTGGATTTGGCCCAACGATCCCTGGATCCAGGCAGCTAGTAAACCATGGGCACGTTACGGTCAATGGGAAGGTTCTAGACATCTCCAGCTATCAATGCAAGGTAGGTGATGTGATTGCAATTCGAGAAAGAAAGGGAAGCAAAAAACTAGCCGAAGGAAATCTCGAATTCCCTGGCCTCGCAAATGTCCCTCCTCATTTGGAGTTTGATAAATCAAAAATGTCAGCAAAAATCACTGGGCGGTGTGAACGTGAATGGGTCGCGCTCGAAATCAATGAACTACTTGTAGTTGAGTACTACTCACGCAAAGTTTAACATAGCCAAGTCCCTTCTCTTAGAAGGGCTTAGCTACTTTTTAAAAAGCTCAGGCCTCCTTTCTTTAAGGAGGCTTTTTAGTTTAGGTCCAAAAAGATTTATCGCTTTAATTTAAATAGAGGTTGTCTTCCTATCAAAACTAACCAAACACTAGTTAATATAAATTTTTCAGAAATTACGTTCTTCAGGGATTGCTACAACCATCGAATAATAAAAAGAATCCAGACACTTTAATTCCTTTAATTCATAATATTTACTAAAAACACGAATAGCCCTTAAGAAAAATCTTTTAAGCACAGGCATTGTTTGTTGCTCAGTTGTCGTCTCGACATAAAAGGAGTAATTGTTTGATTCAAGGTACTCATATAAATAATCATCATTAACTGTAGAAGTTGGCCTCCTGTCAGTTTCAAAGAGAACAATAGGTCGATACTTCTCGATTGTTTTAGTGGCTCCCCGAATTACATCAGCCTCCATACCCTCAACATCAATTTTTATCAGAGATACCTTTGATTCAGCAGGCAAGTCAACTGAATCAAGAACATCATCTAGCTTCTCGACCTGGACTTTTGTCGTTCCTGAATCTTCAGATAAACTAGCTCCACCTGGGTTAAACTTATTAAAAGAGATAAAAGCCTCAGATTGCTTTGCTCCTAGGGCAATAGGAAAAATCTGATAATCTTTTTCTTGACAAAATTTTAGGTTGTGCTCTAGCAATGAGACCAAGATCGGCTGAGGCTCAAAGGCAATTATAGTATTAAAATACTTGCTCAAGAAAATACTATGATTACCAATATTTGCTCCTATATCTATCATTAGATCTAAATCATCGAATTGTTTGAGCATACTTTCGACTAACCCAAGTTCTTTGACCTCATAGACACCTGAACTCATTATTACTATGGACAGATATGTGTTTGATATACATGCCAAAGGAACAGGTTCATTTCTAGTAGAATTATTTTGTATATAACCAAGAACAGATTCAGAAAGAAAGGACATTACCCTCAATTTGAAGGGATGCTTACGAGCGCAAACTTTCATGAACCAGAAACATACTAATTAAGAATATTTTAACAGCCAAAACAATCAATATTCTGGTGTGCATAGCTTCCTATAGAGGGTCTTTGCATAAGCCACTGGCAATTATCAACTCTTAGGGCTTTAATAAGCTAATGGACCCATTTGACCCAGCGATTCAAAACATAGCAGTAGCTGGCTGGAAGCCTTTGTTAACACTGGTTATTTTTACTGCAGTTGGGTCTTTCTTCTTTGGAGCTCTTTATACTGCAGTTAAAAGAGGGGTGAAAGAAGAAGGATGGTTTAAATTCACAAAGAAGAAAGACCTTAAAGACTAATAGCTATTGATTGGCAGGAATTGGATGGCGTTGAATGGAGGGAAGAATTCAAACAACTTAAAGGAACAATTTCCGTAAAAAATTTAAAGCTCCTTAACAAAGGGATAAAAACTATGTTGGATGCATGGAAGATTGGTTCTCTCCACGAGGAAGAAAAAAGATTAAAAGATGATCCCCCAGGGTTGAGATAAAAAACAACATGCCACAAATCACTACATATTTTTTGTACGTAATGTTTCTCTGAGCCTCTTTATATGGGAGAGGGGGCTACTCAATCAAGCGTACTATTTACAACATTCAGAGAATAAAATGGGACACAGAACATCGCTCCTTCTTTGGAAAGCTTAGCCAAAGAAATATTATTTCCATTTCCCAACAATGAATTTCAGGAAATCATCTACATCTTCATCAGGACAGCCTGAGCCTTCTTGCAGAGCTTGGCAAGCTCCTTTTATCCTGTCAAAAGACTCTTGAACCAACTCATTAGAAGAAATGGCCTGAAAATACTGATCATCAGAGAATGGCATTTATTGGAAAGTTTTCATCGAAACCAACCTAGAATAGCTTCCTATGGCAACTTTCATTTTGTAATCACTAATTTTAAACCTACTTAGCTCTAGGCATAATTTAAAATGAGTTCGCTGAACCATTAGAAAAATGACGCAAACAGCAAAAGATCGAGGTAATGAGAGATGAAAAGCATATAACGTGAAATAAAAAGATAAATATTTAGCCAAGGGTATCAATTTTCCTAAGCCAAGCTTTAGAGAAATTTAGTTTTAATAGAGGAATCTTTGCTTCACAATTAACTCAGGCATTTTAGAAGTAACAACTCTTGCGGCTTCATCAATCAAATATTCCTTTCCTAAAACAACATTTATGTCAGAGGCGTCGTTCTTACAAAGCCTTCGCTCATAAACGAGCCATTTAAAGCCAATAGAGCTAACTTCCTGGTTTGGGGATATCTTGCTTTCAGAACCTCCTGAAGACAGCAAAGGCAACTTAAAAGCCATCTCATCATCACCCTTGCGATAACTTGGATCATCCTTCGGAATATTACTAGTGCCCGTCAATTCAATTGGCACTGAGGGAGCTGCTTTTTGATCACGGTTTGAAAGTCCAAACTGATCAACTTTTAACTCCCAAGTACCACCTTTGCTTCTCCAGGAACTGCATGCAGAATACGCCTCTCCTTTAGAAGAATAATATTCACCTTTAATCTTTTTGGTTTTACTTCTAATTGAAACAGTGTCTGAGGTCGCACAACCAGCAACCAGCCCTAGCACTGAAGGGAAAATCAATACGGCAATAAGTAGTTGTCTCATCATAAAACTGAAAAGCAAAACTAATTTTGCACTAGTGCTCAGAGAAAGTGCAAAACCTACGAAAGTATATCCAAGAAAGGTTCCTCAAATTCTAGCAATCTTTTTAGCAAAGCCTCGGCCAAAAGCATTCAAGGGGTTTCAAACAAATCCAGGGTCAAGCATAGAGTAAATACCTACTCCAAAGAAGATCTCAAAAATCAATACTTGTATGGGAATTGTTGCCAAAAAGGGTGGTTCCTATCAAATTAAATTTAATGTTCATTCAAATTTATTTTGTTTAGAATTCCCAATCATTCCAAACCTGCTATTACCACATTGCTAATTGGCGCAAGCCTTGTCATTATTGGCTGCGAATCAAATCGCGAAAACAAAAGTCAGGATGTCTCCCAAAAAAGCAAAATAGAAGTGTCAAAACAAATACTAGATAAGGGAATCACCTCTAAAAAAATAATCCTACCTAAAAAAACAATTACGTCAAAAGTAATTTCAAAACCTAGGACAAAGATTGCAGAATGGTTAAATCCATTAGCCTCTAGAAATAAAGCTTCTATAAAAAGTCTTGGGTTCGGAAAGGATTATTGCTGGGAAATGGTTTATGGGCAAAAATGCATAATGAAATGACCTCTAATTATTGAATTTAATTTCAGCCTGCCGAATCCAAAAGGTATTAAGCACAAAAAAAGATATCCTTATGAGCTTAGTTTAACTCTTGTCAATGCCTTTAATTAACCTTCGAACATCAGTTAGTAATCTAGAACATCCCGAAGAAATACTCCAAGCCTTGTCTAAAGAATTATCGCTCCTAACAGGCAAGCCTGAAAAATATGTGATGACTTCTCTAGAGACAGGTGTCCCAATGACATTCGCCGGCACAAATGATCCCTGCTGCTATGTTGAAATTAAATCAATTGGAGCCATTGATCCAAGCAGAATGTCATCTTCGTTTTGCAGATTAATTGAATCAAAAACAAATATTCCAAGCGATAGGATATATATAGGGTTTGAAGATGTGCCCCCAAATCTTTGGGGATGGAATGGCAGATCATTCGGATGATTGATGCTAATTCAAAGTGGTAAAATTTCTCAGGAGTAACTAAGTTTTTTTTAGCCGCAGAAGGACTAGATTAGCGTTTGGTTGAATTCACAGAATCTGGAAAGTTAACTTATCAAAGCTTTATTTAGAAAATCAAAAAGATTCTTAGGAATTTCTACAGTCTGAAAAGAATTTTCAATATGAATCCAAACCTGCTACGAAAGGGAAAACTTGATCGTCCCCAAAGACCTCCTTCATGCTCATTTCATCTCCAGAAACATCTTCATTCTTTAAATTTTCCCCGTCCTTGAATTGCTCCATAGGGTTTCCAAGAAGACTCTTGCCATCTTGACTTAAAGGAAGGTTCTGAGCTCCACTCACCCCTGCAAATAACATTACAGCAAGCATTAGTGAACAAAGATAAAAAGATAAAGCTTCAAATATTTTCTTTGGCACAAGCTTTTTCGAAAGAGACTTTAATTTACCAGTATTTCAAGCCTATCAAGAACATCCGGTGCCTGCAATTCTTTCAGCTCTTCAAAGCCAGAGTGCCTAGCCTCGCAGGGGGTGGTGGAACTACTCCCTTTTCAAGGAATGTGGCTACCGCTGAGCTACAAGGCTATTGGAAGGTGTGCCGGGTTGCTCCACACCTACAAACCTTGCGAAATCGTCATTGCTTTTCTGTCGTCAGTCATTTATTCCACCGAGGGATCAGAGGCTTGGGATAGAACTTTCATTCATTCCTTTTTAGAGGATTTCTTAGATTTCAGTAAGACATTAAAAATGTCGGGGTATTTCAATCCCCACCATTTGAGTCAAGCACTTAATTTTTAGACAAACCGTACTTTAACTCTTTATCTAATTCTAATCCTCTGTATTCAGAATTCAACTGTTATAAAACCTGTTTTGCACAAAAAAAGAGTGACCCAACCGGCATCACTCTTTCTTCTAACGACTGTTTGGGGACAAATCGCTTATATCTTTTACACATCATGGAACTGAATGAAAACAAAAAGTCCTTATGCCCTAACAAGCAAAATTACGATTGTTTTTGACTAAGGGTTCTCTGGAGGAGTAGAACAGAAGTACGACACTCCTCACACAAGTTTGTCGACATGGGTGCTACTCGATGAGGGCACCTTTTTTATTTGCCTTGCTTGATGCCCTGATGAGGTCAATTGCCACATGTGCCAGTTGACTAACTTCACTGCTCTTCTGTCTCTTTTCAGATCTTCTAATAGGATGAAAAAGTGAGGAGATGAGATCCTCCAGCAGTGGAAACAAGGAAACACTTGCTCTAGATCTCCAAGAGGACCTGCCTTTGAGCAGGTTTTTTTGTGTCTACTCAAAAGTACTGAGCATGACACTCAAGAGAATTGCCTTGGTGCTGGTCACCAAGCAATCAAAAGAAAACCCAGCAATATCTACCTAACTTAAAGGAATCCTTGTTCAGTCTTTAGTAAGTGATGAATGACCTCCGTCTGAGAATCTATGAACAGATAATTAACAAGACTCGAGATGGTAGAACTTCTTTGTTCAATAAAATATGTGGAGTTACTATTTTTATTTCGATCTTTTTTGCAGTCATAGTTACTGAGAATTCAATAGATTATAGATTTGGTGATCAAATAGACCTATTAGATTGGATAATTGGTGGTTTATTTTGTATTGAATATATCTTTCGCTTATGGGTAGCACCTCTTGAAGATAAATATGGCAAAGGATTGAAAGGTATTTTGCGTTACATGGTTTCGCCAATGGCAATTATAGATATCATTGCAATCGTCCCTTCCTTTATTGGTGTTCGCGCTGAATTAAAGATTTTAAGAGTCATCCGCCTCCTTCGAATATTGAAGATTGGAAGAAGTGAAAAATTTAAACAAAGTATATTTCACTTCAACTATGCCCTTCGATCAAAAAGTCAGGAACTACAAATTTCAACCTTTTATACGGTTTTGCTCTTACTAATTAGTAGCACCTTTATGTATCTTGCCGAGTCATCTATTCAACCAGAGTTATTAGGGTCAATTCCCAGATGTCTATGGTGGTCAATTACAACCGTATGTGCTGTGGGATATGGCGACTCAATTCCTATTACGGCACTTGGGAAAACAATTGCATCGGCAACTTCTCTTATGGGTATTGGTGCAATAGCAATCCCTACAGGAATACTTGCTTCAGGTTTTAGTGAGTCACTGAGTGTTCAAGAGAAGGTGCTTAAAGAAGAAGCATTAGAACAATAATCTTCTTTGAACTAGATGACTTCCACTATTTCTATCTGGATGCACAACCCTTGCATACTGCTCTGAATAAGCACAGTTCTTACAACATTCATTAGGTTCTGGTATTACCTGTTGATTAATCAGAGCAACCATCTCATCAACTTGTCCTCCGATCCAGCTATTGACCATGCCTCTTATGGGATATTACTCATTATGACCACTGCGATGTTCTTGCAGCGGCCCATCAATGAACAGATCAATCGCTTCTTTGAGAGCTTGTGGCGGTAGTTGATCTAACTCCGCTGTTTTTGTAGAGAACCTTCAACAGAATTTGCCCATAACAAAACTTCGCTTTTGAGACAAATGTTTTGGCTTTTGGACCTTGATATTGCTTCCTTCGAATCAGTGCTTGCCAGCCTTTGCCGCTCCTTCTAATAGTTGCCATTTCTCTTGAATTGCATCATGTCAGATGCATCAAGCAAAAGTGATCAGGAGATCAAAATGGACTAAAAAGTGGACGTTCACTTTCAGCCTTTTAGAACCTCTGGTGCCTGAGATTCTTTCCTTTGGTTGAGGTCTGGGCTCATGCCCTCGCCGGGACTTGAACCCGGGACCTCTCCCTTACCAAGGGAGTGCTCTACCGCTGAGCTACAAGGGCGTGTGGAAGGTGGGCCGGGTTGGATTTGAACCAACGTAGGCAGAGCCAGCGGATTTACAGTCCGCCCCCATTAACCACTCGGGCACCGACCCGAACCACATGCAGACCTTATCAGTTTAATGCCCCTATTCAAAGATTACTCTTGAAGGGCACTTGTCGGGATCGATAGGATCCAGGTAGTTCTCATAATTTCTTGGGCATGCGCTTATTGCTAATTAACGGCCCGAATCTCAATCTTCTTGGAACACGCGAGCCCGAGATGTATGGTTCTTTCAGCCTTGAAGAGATTGAAGAAAAGCTTTTTATGAAGGCAAAACAAGAAAATATTCAGCTTGATTGCTTTCAAAGTAACTGTGAGGGTGCTTTAGTTGATCGAATACATCAGGCCATTGAGCAAGTCGATGGGATACTTATTAACGCAGGGGCTTATACACACACCTCCATTGCGATAAGAGATGCTCTATTGGCGGTGAATATTCCTTACGTTGAGTTGCATTTAAGCAATACCTATTCAAGAGAAAACTTTAGAGAAAAGTCTTTTCTTGCAGATCGAGCATTAGGAATTGTAAGTGGTTTTGGCCTAATGAGTTACCACTTGGCCATGGATGGCCTTGTTTCCCATTTAAGAAAAAACATTGAATAGTCATGCCATCAACAATTACTTTTGAGCGTGATCTCCCTGCAATTAAATGGTTAGCTGCTCCAAGTAGTAATGATTGGCTTTCACAGGCTATAAATAACCCTCTTGAAGTCCTTATCGATCATGCCCATTGCGAAAGGAAAGCTGCAGGAGCAGCACTTCAGCTTATGTTCAGGTACTTATGCGAGCCTGGCCTTGCCGAGGCTCTAACTCCTTTAGTCAAAGAAGAGCTGGATCATTTTGAGAAAGTTCTTGCTTTGATCAAAATGAAAGGGCGTTATCTAGAGCCTCTTCCAGCGCCTCCGTATGGAACACTTCTCTCCAAAGAGATTACGAAAGTTGAGCCTCAAAGGATGCTTGATAGCTTCCTAGTAGCAGGACTAATCGAAGCTCGCAGCCATGAGAGGATGCAATTGTTAGCAACTAATAGCCCAGACATGGAACTACGCAATTTATATGCTGAGTTAATGGTTAGCGAAGCTCGTCATTTTTCTCTTTATTGGGTACTAGCCAATGAGCGCTTTGAACAGAAAAAGGTTGAGTGTCGTATAAATGAACTTGCATTAATTGAAGCTTCAATCCTGTCCAAATTGCATCATCAACCCCGAATGCATAGTTGAGTTTAGCTGCTTTAAATATCCTATATCCTTTTCATGGTTGATTTAAAAGCTATGCGCAAAATCCGTAGTTCTAAGACTAAATCAACTCTCCTCATCCAAATCTAAAACCAACGAAAAGGTTAGATTCTGGTGAATAAATTATCTATAAGAAAGATTCGGAACTAAAATTTTAATTGACTGCTTTTTGAGTTTTGTCATTTATTGGCCTTACTTTTGTTGGGGTTGGACCAGGTGATCCATCCCTTTTAACTATTGCTGCAATTCAAGCAATCAAAGCTTCAACAATAATCGCTTATCCAGTATCTGAAGGGAATGTTGATGGTATTGCAGCAAACATAGCCTCCGATTGGTTTTCGGACACCCAAGTGAAACTTCCTCTAAAATTTCCTATGGTATCTGAGCCAGAACCCCTTCTAAAGGCTTGGGGAATTGCAGCTGAAAAGCTCGCAAATTTGGTAGAGAGAGGGGAGCAAGTAGTTTTTCTTTGTGAAGGTGATGTATCTCTTTTTGCTAGTAGTTCCTATCTCCTGAAATGCCTTCAATCCTCTCACTCGGGCTGTTCAATAAGATTAATTCCTGGAGTAACATCTATATCGGCCGCAGCAGCACTTGGTGCTTACCCACTAGCCCTGCAAAATGATCAGCTCTTGGTTGTTCCTGCACCTGAGGATTCAGAAACTCTTGAGGCCCTTTTGGACGAAGCTGCCTCCAAAAGAAGAGTTTTGGTTATCATCAAATTAGGACATCGTTGGGCCTGGGTCAGACCATTACTTAACAAGAAAGGTTTGTTAAACAAAACATTATTTGCAGAAAGAATTGGATTCCCTGATGAAAAAGTCACCTCAGCAATTCATGTAGAAGAATCTCCAAGGCCCTACTTTTCTTTGCTTATAATTCGTCAATCATGGCCTGAAATCATGCCCTAGACCTTTTAAAACTTGAATTTTCATGCAACTCAAGATGTTTATCTAACAGCTTCAAAGCTTCTATAGATGTTTTGGTACTAATTAATTCTCTGCGGAGATTATTAGCCCCAGGGAAATCAACACATGTCCAATTAATATGCTTACGGGCAACAAGCAAACCATGCTCTCCTTTAATCCTTAAGAGCCCTAATAGATGTTGTCTAAGAAGGCTAAGCCTTTCTTTTTGTTGTGGTGCTTGTATACAAGGTCTTCCTTTTAAAAAAGCATCAATTTGGCCTACTAACCATGGGGAACCCAAACTTGCCCGCCCAATCATCACACCATCTGCTCCAGTCAAAGAAAGGCATTCCTTAGCGTCTTCTGGCGTATTGATATCCCCATTTGCAATCACTGGTATATCTAATACTTTCTTAACCTCTGCGATTGCGCCCCAATCTGCCTTGCCCGAAACCCCCTGCGCCCTTGTCCTTCCATGCATTGTCAACAGTTTTGCACCAGCTTCTTGCATTCGAATAGAAAAACCAATTGGGTCATATAAATAATGATTCCAGCCCAGTCGTGTTTTCACCGTTACAGGAATGCTTATTGCATCAGAAACTTCTTTAACGATTCTTGCAGCAAGGTCAGGATCCTTTAAAAGTCCACTGCCTCCACCTTTTCTAGCAACCTTCTTGACTGGGCAACCCATATTTATGTCAACCAAAAATGCACCTAATTCTTCCGCCTTCCTAGCCGCTTCGACCATGGCTGATGGCCTGTAATCAAAAAGTTGAACGCCTACAGGTCCTTCTTCCTCCTCAAGTAGTTCTACCTTGCAAAGGCCATGTCCTAATTCCAGACTCTTTGCATTTACCATTTCAGTAAACAACAAAGCATCTGGAGCCCACTGCCTGACTAAGCCTCTAAAAACACAATCACTTACTCCTGAAAGAGGAGATTGCAAAACCCTAGATCTAATAATTCTTGAAAACCCTTGACCTTTGAGGGTTATACAATGTAAATCTTTTTCCATAAAATTCTTGGTTGGTACATAACCTCTTGGGATGGCAAATCTAACCTTTCCAAAAGAACTCCAGCAGAATAAAAGGCCTTTCTGGCCCTTGAGCTATAGTCTTTTGAAAAACATTCTTGATGATCAAATCACTGATCGCTTCGTTGTAGAACTCGTTTGGGAAAGGCTTGGTTATGTTCCTGTAGATATATCATCGGGCATCTGGAAACCCAGTTCTTTTACTCCTCAGGATTGGTCATTAGCTTTTCCTGAAGCACCTGAATTAATTTCGCAAAGAAAAGCATCTATTCAATTAACAAGATCTATTCCCAGCCCATACAAGCAACTCTTAAAAGAAAAGTTGAAGTTTAATGGTTATCAAATTGGAGAGCTCTACCCAAGGCGAACCAGAAGAGCAACAGCTGTCAATTGGTTAATTGCTTGGACGGTTTCTTTAGGGAAAGAGCTAGCCGATGTCGGGCCAATACCAGCTCTTTTACCTGTTCCTGAAAATCCTCTTGAAGGCCATCCTGGTGATCCATCTATTGCTTAATTCCAATTAAGATAAAAAACATCACGAAATTGGTTAATCTTAATTGTCTATGTAGGGTGAAAATGTTTAAGGGGAATAATTAAGTGGGGAGGCCAGTTTTAGCCATAA